>CAYSBE010000074.1:0-10827 GCA_964429245.1 uncultured Bifidobacteriaceae bacterium
AAAGGCGATATGAGTTTTGTAGGCCCCAGGCCAGAAGTAAGAAAATATGTAAACATGTATAATCAAGAACAGTTGAACGTACTTTCAGTTAAACCCGGTATCACCGACTATGCATCCATTATCTATATTAAAGAAAATGAACTCTTAGGCAAAGCTGTAGACCCTGAAAAAGAATATATTGAAAATATTATGCCTGAGAAACTTAAAATAAATATTCAATACATCAATAAAAACAGCCTACTAACTGATATTGGTCTTATTTTGAAGACAGTATTTAGCATTATTAAATAATGAACAGTTTGAAATCATAAGCTAAATACTATTTTTGTTTTGACTATCGCACATGATTTCTATACTAAAATCAATACTTCCCCAAAGCGCCAACACCCCAAGGTGGATCATTTTTGTTATTGACGTATCAATTTGTACCCTGTCTTTTTTGGCAGCGGTTACGCTTAGGTTCAATTTCTTTATAGGTGTTAATGATATCGCTTCTCATTTTCAACCTTTACCAATTGTACTTGGTACGCGTGTATTGTTTCTATTGTACTTTAGAACCTATGCCGGTATCATCAGACACACCAGTTTACAAGACGCAACCAAAGTAATGTATGCTGTTTCCATTAGTAGTATTATCATATTAATTGCTAGCATAAGTTATGGCGAATACACAGGAAATACGGTACTTGTTCCAGTATCAATTATCATCATTGATTTTTTCTTTGTCTCATTTTTATTAAATGCATTTAGGTTAGCCGTTAAAATAATTTACTTCCGCTTATCAAGACCAGATGAAGAGCTGATAACCCGTTATGCCATCTATGGAGCAGACGAATCAGGTATTATTACTCGCAAAAAAATTGAAGCCAATGGTGGCGGACGATTTAAAGTTGTTGCATTTTTTGACGACAATTCTAAAAAAATTGGCAACTACGTAGATGGAATTAATATTTATGATGGTGAGCGCAACTTTGCAGTAATGCTCAAAAAACTAAAGATAAAGGAGCTCATTATATCTCCCGATATCAAATCCAAAAGTCGCAAGCATGAAATCATTGAAGCATCTTTAGATTGTGGTGTTGGTGTTAAAAGCATACCACCAACTGACAGATGGATTAATGGTGAATTGAGTATAAATCAAATTAAGGGTGTAAAAATTGAAGACCTCTTGGAGCGTGATGAAATTGTGCTAGATAAAGGTGCTATTGCGCAACGCCTTTTCAATAAAGTAGTAATGATTACAGGAGCTGCTGGCTCCATAGGTAGCGAAATTGCCCGACAAATACTTGCAAACTTTAATCCCAAAAAAGTCATATTGGTTGATAAGTCTGAAGTAAGGCTTTATGAAATTGATAACGAGTTTTCAATCAACTATCGTAAAAATTATGACCAAGTAGCCGAAATCGTAGTAGCAGACGTTTGTAACCATGCCCGCATGCGCAATGTCTTTGAAACATTCAAACCAGATTTCGTTTACCATGCCGCAGCATATAAACATGTACCCATCATGGAAGAAAATCCTTCAGAAGCTATCAGGGTAAATGTAGGCGGAACCAAAGTAGTTGCTGATTTAAGTGTACAATACAATGTTCAAAAGTTTGTATTTGTATCTACAGATAAAGCCGTGAATCCAACCAATGTAATGGGTGCCTCAAAACGTATTTCTGAGATGTATGTGCAATCGTTAAACCATAATATTGTAACCAATCCTAAAATCAATACCCGCTTTATCACCACACGTTTTGGAAACGTTTTAGGTTCTAGCGGTTCTGTAATACCTAAGTTTTATAAGCAAATTGAAGAAGGTGGCCCTGTAACCGTAACCCACCCTGATGTAACCCGTTTCTTTATGACCATCCCCGAAGCCTGTCAATTGGTTTTAGAAGCAGGTAATATGGGTGCCGGTGGTGAGATATACATATTCGATATGGGGCAGTCTGTAAGAATTATTGATTTAGCTAAAAAAATGATTCAGCTTTCTGGTTTAAAAATTGGAGAGGATATTCAAATTGTTTATTCGGGCTTGCGACAAGGTGAAAAACTAAATGAGGAATTGCTAGCCAATCATGAAAACACCATTCCTACATATCATCCAAAAATATTAATCGCCAAAGTTCGCCTCTTCGACTATCAATGGGTAAAGTCAGAAGTTGAATTCTTGATTAAATTATATGACCTTCAGGATAACCTTAAAATTGTGAGCAAGATGAAGGATATTGTACCTGAGTTTGTAAGTCAAAATTCTGTTTTTGAATCGCTGGATTATATCAACCTATCAGATTCCTTAAAATCAAACGCTTAATCCGTTTAAAAGATACTTTTTCAACATTAGAATCAATCTAAATAAGATTTTTTTTTAATGCATTAATCATTATTTCTTTTTGTGAATATATTTGCGCCACACTAGGTAAGAATTGCGTAAAATCTGCATTTCTGACTGAAAGTATAAACAGCAAACAATCAATTTGTTAACATGAAGTTTACAAAAATTACCACCCTTTTCGCCCTTGCGGCCCTGCATTTTAACATCGCATTCGCTGATGTAGCCGAAGGCGAAAAATTATTTAATGCCAATTGTGTTTCATGTCATGCCATCAATGAAAAAATTGTTGGTCCTGCGCTTAAAGACGTACACACACGCAGAGAAGAAAAATGGCTCATCAGTTGGATTAAGAATTCGCAAAAAATGATCAAATCAGGTGATCCAATTGCAGTTCAGTTGAATACTGAATACAACGGCTTGGTGATGACTTCTTTTGAGCAATTATCCGATGATAATATCAAATCCATTATTGAGTATGTAAAACAGCAAAGTGCAGCACCTGCTGCACCGGCACAAGCCGCAGCAGGAACAGGCTCTGCACCTGCAGTTTCGGCAGAATCACAATCCATTTACAATGATACCACCTTTATTGCTTTAGCTTTAATGGCCATTATATTATTGGTTGTAGTTTTGGTACTTTACAGAATTAAGCAAACAGTTGATGGTATTTACATGGAGAAGTTTGGCAAAACAGATGATGGACTTACTTCTGCCGACCTCGTTAAAGAAAATAAATCTACACTTCGTTACAAGTTATTCAAAAAGCATCCGGTAGTGGGAGCTATTTTGGTTTCACTTGGTTTCACAGTTGTGTTGGGAATTTATGGATTCAATTACGGAAATACCGAAGTGGGCGTTCAACAAGACTATGCCCCAACTCAACCTATTAATTATTCTCACGAGTTGCATGCGGGTACGTATAAAATAAATTGCTTGTATTGCCACAGCGGAGCAGATAAAAGTAAGCAAGCCACTATACCTTCTGCAAGCACCTGTATGAATTGCCACATGCATGTAACGGCAAGTGCAAAATATGAAGGTAAAGTTTCGCCTGAAATTCAAAAAATATATGATGCTGTAGGCTGGGACGGTGAAAAGAAAATGTATGATGAATCAAAACCTAAAACACCTATTAAATGGGTACGCATACATAACCTACCCGACTTGGCATATTTCAACCACGCACAACACGTAAATGCCGGAAAAGTAGAATGCCAAGCTTGCCACGGACCAATAGAGAAAATGGCTGTTGTTGCTCAACAATCAACCTTACAAATGGGATGGTGTATCAATTGCCACCGCGAAGCCAAAGTGGATGTAGCCAACAATGACTACTATGAAAAACTGCATGCCGATTTAAAAGCTCAAGGAAAATCATATGCTACTGTTGAGCAAGTAGGCGGTTTGGAATGCGGTAAATGCCATTACTAATTCATACTAATCGGTTTTAACTAAACGAAAATTTTATCCATGGAAAATAAAAATACATACTGGAAAGGCATTGAGGAATTGCAAAATGACCCAGAATTTGTTCGCAATAAGAAAAACGAATTCACAGAAGGTATTCCATTAGAAGAAGCTTTAACAGAACAAGATGGTGAACTCACCTCTAACCGCAGAGACTTCCTAAAATATTTTGGATTCAGTATCTCTGCTGTAGCTTTAGCAGCCTGTAACAAGACTCCCGTTAAGCATGCAATACCTTATATTGTTAAACCCGAAACCATCACTCCGGGTATTCCCAATTGGTATGCTACATCAAACCCATATACAGGCGGAAGCATTTTGGTAAAAACCAGAGAAGGTCGTCCGATTAAGATTGAAGGAAACCCAGAGTCTCCTATTTATAAAGGAGGAGTAAGCGCAATTGAACACGCTTCTTTACTTGGTTTATATGATAATGATCGCGCTAAAGCACCCAAGATTGGCAGTGCAGAAGTTAGTTGGCAAGATTTTGACGCCAAGGTTAATGGAGCATTAGCCTCGTCATCGAATATTCGCATCATTACAGGTCCGGTTACAAGCCCTTCTGTAAAACTAGCAGTAGCTGAATTTGTTAGCAAATACCCTTCTACTAAACACATCGTTTTTGATGCCGTATCATTTAGCGGAATCTCAACTGCAAATGCTACATCATTCGGCAAAAATGTAGTTCCATCTTATAATTTCGATAAAGCTAAAACGATTGTAAGTTTCGGAGCTGATTTCCTTGGATCATGGCTATCACCAGTTGAATTTACTAAACAATGGGTAAGCAATAGAAATCCTAAAGGTGGTTCAATGAGCCGCCATTATCAATTTGAGTCTAACCTGTCTTTAACCGGTTCAAACGCAGATGTGCGCATTCCTATCAAGCCAAGTGCTGAAGGTGTTGCGTTAATCAGCTTATACAATAAAATCGCTTCATTGGCAGGCGCACCTGCACTTAGCGGAGCCCAAAATGTTGAGTTTGCGGTGAACATGATTGAAAACGCAGCCAAAGAACTTTGGACCAATAAAGGAAATTCACTTGTGATTTCAGGCTCAAACCAAGTTGACCACCAATTGTTGGTGAATGCCATCAATAGCATACTTGGAAATTATGGCTCAACCATCGACCTGGATAATCCAATGAATGTAAAAGGAGGAGATGATGCTGCATTTGATGCATTTGTTAAAGAAATGAATGCAGGAAGTGTAAGTACAGCTATCTTCTGGAACACAAATCCAGCATACGCATATTACAACAGCGAATCATTCAAAACAGGATTGGCAAAAGTTAAAAATAGTGTATCGGTTTCTTCAACAATTGATGAAACTGCCGCATTATGCAATATGGTAGCTGCGGAGAGTCATTTTTTGGAAAGTTGGGGTGATACAGAACCAAAATCTGGTTATGTAGCCATGATTCAACCTACCATCTCGCCTGTATTCAATACACGTACCATGCTTGGAAACTTATTGGCATGGAATGGAAATACAACTGATGAATTCAGCTATATCAAGAAAAACTGGATAGCCAATTACGTAGGTTCGGAAACAGCTTTCAACAAAGCATTACACGATGGATTTTATGTAAAAGGATTTAAGGCTGCTCAAGCTTATAAAATCAATGCTTTACCAACACAAGTTGTAAATCCTGCGTATCAGGCTTACACATCACATAAAGACAAACTTGAGTTACAACTTTATACAAAAGTGGGAACGGGTGATGGAAGTCAAGCGAACAACCCTTGGTTGCAAGAAATGCCTGATCCAATTTCCAAAGTATGTTGGGACAATTATGCAGCTATCGGCAAGGTAACTGCTGACCAATTTCAGCTTGAAGATGGAGATTTAATAACCATCAAAACATCAAAAGGAACAATTGAAAAAGTACCAGTATTGGTTCAACCCGGCCAAGCAAACAATACCATTTCTCTTGCACTGGGTTATGGAAGAACTGAAGGAGGAAAAGTAGCCAAGAATCTTGGTATAAATGCCTATCCCGCAGTTACTTTATCCAATGGAACATTTGTATATGCTTCGTCTGGTGTAACAATCGAAAAAACAGGCAACGGATACAAACTAGCCAAAACACAAACACACCATACTATTGAAGGACGTAACCTTATTCGTGAAGCGTCATTAAATGAATTTATCAAAGACCCTAAAGCAGGAAACCATTACCACGCACACATCATCTCACTATGGGAAGAACATGACAGCAAAGGACACAAGTGGGGTATGGCAATCGACATGAATGCTTGTACTGGTTGCGGAGCTTGTGTGGTAAGTTGCAATGCCGAGAACAATGTACCTGTAGTAGGTAAAAAAGAAGTGTTGCGCGGACGTGAAATGCATTGGATTCGCATCGATCGCTACTACCGTTTCCGCAATGCAAAATCAAATAATATTACCAAAGAGGACGAATATAACAATCCAGAAGCAGCTGTTGATTTTGAAAATGTTGCGGTACAATTCCAACCTGTAATGTGTCAGCAATGCGGTCACGCACCATGCGAAACTGTTTGCCCTGTTTTAGCTACAGTACACAGCTCTGAAGGCTTAAACCACATGGCATATAACCGCTGCGTGGGTACCCGTTATTGCGCAAATAACTGTCCATTTAAAGTTAGACGTTTTAATTGGTTTAAATACCGTGAGAATGACGAATTTGATTTCCATTTCAATAACGACCTAGGAAGAATGGTCATTAACCCGGATGTAACCGTTCGTTCTCGCGGGGTTATGGAAAAATGTTCATTCTGCATTCAGCGTATTCAGTCGGGCAAATTGCAAGCTAAATTGGAAAGCAGAAAAGTAAAAGACGGAGATATTAAAACAGCTTGTCAACAATCATGCCCTTCAAATGCAATTATATTTGGAGATATGAATGATGAAAACAGTGAAATCTCTAAATTATATAAAAATGAGCGCAGCTATGTGATGCTTGAAGAGTACAATGTGCAACCATCTGTTTATTACATGACCAAAATACGTAATGTGGAAGAAGATTTGGCTGGAGGTCATTCAACCCATACGATGGATGGTCACGAAGGACATGGTGAACACAAAGAAGAAGCACACACAGAAGAAAAGCATTCATAAATTACCTTAAAAAAGAAAAAATTAATTAATCAAACATGTCATACGAATCGCCAATTAGAGAAGCACTCGTAAACGGAGGTAAAACATATTCGGATGTAACCCGAGATATTTTACGTCCGCTGGAAAACAAAGCCAGCAAAGCCTGGTGGATTGGTTTCATAGTTTCGGCCATTGTGCTGGGCATATGGATTTTATCAACTACCTATACCGTACTTGTGGGTATCGGTGCATGGGGTCTAAACAAAACCGTTGGTTGGGCATTTGATATTACCAATTTCGTATTTTGGGTTGGTATTGGTCACGCTGGAACATTGATTTCCGCGGTGTTATTATTGTTCCGTCAAAAATGGCGTATGTCTATCAACCGCGCTGCAGAGGCTATGACCATCTTTGCCGTAGTCTGCGCTGCATCGTTTATCCTTTCCCACATGGGTCGTCCATGGGTTGCCTATTGGCCAATTCCACTTCCCAATGCATTTGGGTCACTGTGGGTAAACTTCAATTCGCCTCTTGTTTGGGACGTATTTGCAATCTCAACCTATTTCTCTGTATCGCTTGTATTTTGGTATATTGGATTGATTCCTGATATCGCTACAGTGCGTGACCGTGCTACCACTCCTATTCGCAAATTCATTTATAATTTCTTTGCCATGGGTTGGAATGGTTCTACCCGTACTTGGCACCGTTATGAAATGATCTCCCTTATTTTGGCAGGTATTTCAACCCCATTGGTACTTTCTGTACACTCTATTGTATCTATGGACTTTGCCACATCGCTTGTTCCGGGATGGCATACAACTATATTCCCTCCATATTTCGTAGCCGGTGCTATCTTCTCCGGATTCGGGATGGTATTAACACTGTTGGTTGTAGGCCGTGTGGTTCTTAAACAAGAAGAATACATTACCATGGGTCACCTTGATGCCATGTGCCGTGTAGTTATGCTAACCGGTACCATGGTTGGATTAGCGTATATTACTGAGTTTTTCGTAGCAGCATATTCAGGAGTTGAATACGAGCAATATGCATTTTTAAACAGAGCTTTCGGACCATACTGGTGGAGCTACTGGATTATGATGAGCTGTAACTTGATTGCCCCGCAACTATTTTGGTTGAAATGGGCTCGTTCTACTCCTTGGTTCATTTTTGTGATGTCAATCATTGTAAATATTGGTATGTGGTTCGAACGTTTTGTAATCATCGTTACTTCACTTCACCGCGATTTCTTGCCATCAAGTTGGACAATGTACACGCCAACCATAACTGAGTTTGCCATCTTACTCGGATCTTTTGGATTGTTCTTCACTTTATATTTCCTATTCTGCCGTTACTTACCTACAATCAATATGGCCGAAATAAAAACCATTCTTCCAACCCATGCGCATGATGATCATGATCATTCACACCATGCTTCGGAAAAAGCTACGAAAGGAGACGCTATTCATGGATAATAATAAATTGCTACTAGGCATTTATGACAATGCCGACAAAACCTTTAATGTAACAGAAAAACTGGTAAATTCCGGATTTGATGTTCATGATGTATACAGCCCGTTTGCAATTCACAACCTAGATCGGGTAATGAAAATTAAGCGTACCCGCTTATCTGTTGCTGCCTTCGTGTTTGCCATGATTGGTGTTGCATCCGGTATTACATTACAAACCTATACTTCATACTTTGATTGGCAAATGAATGTTGGTGGCAAACCATCTCTTCATATTCCTACTTTTATTCCAATCACATTTGAATTGGGTATTTTATTTACCGCTTTTGGTATGGTGGCTTGCTTCTTTATTGTGAACAGAATGTTTTGGGGGCGCAATACCAACATCATGGATATACGCGTAACTGACGACCGCTTTGTGGTTGCCGTTAATGTACACAACAATGCCGGTGATATCAAAAATGTATTGGTATCAGGAGGAGCAATAGAAGTACGTGAAAGAGTAATTGAAGATTAATACTGACGACATATGAATAAGAAAATAATATATCAGTTTTTAGTATTCGGAAGCATCGCATTTTTTATTGCTTCTTGCAGTGCAGGTGGCGATAATCCCGGAATAGAATATGCTCCAAATATGTACGTATCATTTGGATATGAACCGCTAAGTCAGCTAGCCGACAAACCAAATACCATCAATCCAAATGGTATGAACATGCGTGAACCGGTAAAAGGAACCATTGCTCGCGGACAACTTGATTATGCAAATTATGCCATTCCAAAAAGCAATGAAAACTATGAAGCATCAGCATCATTGAAAAATCCAGTTGCCAAAAATTCCTATAGCTTAACTGAAGGAAAACGCTTATACAATATCAATTGTACCCCTTGTCATGCAGAAGATGGTAAAGGTCGCGGAACAATTGTAGAAGCGAATAAATATCCTCAAGTTCCTGCCTACAGTGACCGTTTGCCTACGATAACTGAAGGTAAAGCGTTTTACTCCATTACGCATGGAAAAAACCTCATGGGAGGATACGGAAGTGTGTTGACTCCCGAACAACGCTGGCAGGTTATTCATTACATTTACGATTTAGCAGGTAGCAACTAATTACTCATAAAACCTAAAACTTTATAAGATAATGGCACATCATCAAGACGTACATATTCGCGAAGAAAAGTTTGAATTTACTTCAAAAGCGAAACAGTTAACTTTTATCCTAATGGGGTTAGGCTTAATACTAGCCTTAATCGGATACTTTACTTACCATCCTCAAATTGAAGGTTTCTCTGCTGAGGACAACCACCATGTTGCAATGAAAAGAACATTGGCAAGTATATTGTTCAATGGTTATTTCTTTTTCCTCATATCAACTTGTGCTATTGTTTTTATTGCAATCAGTCAGCTGGCAAACGCAGGCTGGTACATAGCCATCCGCAGAATTCCGGAAGCTATGTCGGAGTTTATGCCAATTGGTGCAGGTATTATTTTATTGGTATTGTTTGCAGGTGTTAGTTTATTGTACCATTGGGCACATGATGGCGTGATGGAAGTTGATCCTTTACTTGCTAAGAAGACTTGGTATTTGAACAAGCCTTTCTTCTTTGCGCGTGTTATCATCTTTACTTCCTTCTGGATTTGGTGTGCTGCACAATTCCGTAAATTTTCCCGTCAGGAAGATTTAGAATCTACCGGATTAACCGATACCCGTTTTTTTGATAAATCTTTCCGCTTATCTGCTGTATTCATGTTTGTATTTGGGTTTACCTTCTCCATGTTTGCATGGGACATTACCATGAGTTTGGATGCGCATTGGTATTCTACCATCTTCACCATTTATAATTTTGCAACAGGATGGGTAAGCGCATTAACAACAATTTATTTATTTGCATGGTGGCTTCGCAGCAAAGGTTATTTAAATATTGCTACAGATGAGCACATGCATGATTTGGGTAAATTCATGTTCGCCTTCTCTATCTTCTGGACATACATGTGGGTATCTCAATTCTTATTAATTTGGTATGCAAATATCCCTGAAGAAGTTGCTTACTACCAGCCACGTTTATTCGGAAGTTATAAATTCTATTTCTTCTTCAATGTATTTATGAATTTCATTATTCCATTTTTCATTTTCATGAAACGCGGAGCAAAAAGAAATCCTAAAGTTGGTGCATTTGTAGGAGCTGCAATATTACTAGGCCACTGGAATGACGTATTCTTAATGGTTATGCCGGGGGCATTAAACCTTGCAAGTGAAATTACAACTGAAAATCCTATGGGTATTACCGAAACACCTGCTCAAGGCATTGGTCTAATGGAAATAGGTTTCTTATTATTGTTTGGTGGCGCATTTTTGTTTATGACATTAAAAGCACTTACCAAAGCGAATCTTTATCCAACAAAACATCCATTTGTAATGGAAAGCGCATTACACGATACAGGTGTTTAATCTTTAGAAATTATGTATCCAAAAGCCGATATGTTGATTC
>CAYSBE010000074.1:10927-12768 GCA_964429245.1 uncultured Bifidobacteriaceae bacterium
GAATTTTGCATTAACTGAAATTCAATGATTTCATTTCCCTAAACGCAAATAGCGTGGTTAAAAATCAATCTGCCTTCCATTCAAATGCAACTACTGCACTTCCTGAGGGCAATAATCCTCCGGCTCTTGGTTTAACAATAGAAACTTCTATTTCCTTTGCATCAGTAAACTCAGCTTTTAATTGATTTAAAATTCGATGTGCTACCGTTTCAATTAACGGGACAGTCTTTTGCATCTCATTATGAATAATTTTATATATAAGTTCGTAATTGGTTGCATCGTCCAACACTGATATGTATTTGTGGAGAGTCCAGTCCACAATGACAGAGGCATTTACAATGAACTTCCCTCCTATCAATGTTTCTTCCTCATATACGCCATGATATGCATGAAATTCAACATTTTGTAAACTTGTTTTATACTTCATGTGTTAGTTTTTTAAAGACGTTCAAATAAACTAATTTCGCTTCATTATTACACGTATTATGAATACCACAAGCAAAGAACAATTCCACAAAGCAAACAAACCGGATATGTACAACCATCCAGACCATTATTTAATGGATGAGTTGCTTACTGACGAGCATAAGTTGATTCGCTCGATGGTTAGAGACTATGTGAAAAAAGAACTCTCTCCAATTATTGAAGACGCTAATCAGCAGGCTAAATTTCCATATCACATGGTAAAAGAGCTAGGCGATCTCGGTTGTTTTGGTCCTCAGTTGCCAGCTGAATACGGTTGTGGCGGTATGGATTACATTACATACGGAATCATGATGCAGGAATTGGAGCGCTGCGACTCAGGAGTACGTTCAACCGCATCAGTTCAAGGATCATTGGTAATGTATCCGATTTATAAATTTGGAAGCGAAGAGCAACGTAAAAAATACCTGCCCAAACTGGCCAAAGGCGAATGGTTGGGCTGTTTTGGATTGACGGAACCAAACCATGGCTCAAATCCTGCAGGGATGACCACCAATTTCCGTGATGCAGGCGATGGCAAACATGTAATTTTAAATGGAGCTAAAATGTGGATTTCGAACTCCCCATTTGCCGATGTAGCTGTAGTGTGGGCTAAAAATGAAGAAGGCGAAATTCAAGGAATTATTGTTGAACGTGGAATGGAAGGTTTTACCACTCCGGAAACTCATAATAAATGGAGCTTGCGTGCTAGTGCTACTGGCGAATTGGTATTTAATGATGTAAAAGTTCCGAAAGAAAATATTTTTCCGAATGTAAAAGGATTGAAAGGACCTCTTACGTGCCTAAACTCTGCCCGTTACGGAATAAGCTGGGGAGCTATAGGTGCAGCGATGGATTGCTACGATACAGCACTGCGCTATGCACTGGAGCGTGAACAATTTGGCAAACCTATTGCAGGATTTCAATTGCAACAAAAGAAACTGGCTGAGATGCTCACTGAAATTACCAAAGCGCAATTGCTAACCTGGCGCCTAGGTGTATTGATGAATGAAGGGCGTGCAACACCTGCACAAATTAGTATGGCCAAACGCAACAATGTTGATATGGCATTAACAGTTGCACGTAATGCTCGTCAAATGCTGGGTGGCATGGGCATCACAGGCGACTACAGCATTATGCGCCACATGATGAACCTTGAATCGGTAGTAACATATGAAGGCACACATGATATCCACCTGTTGATTACAGGTATGGAAGTCACAGGAATCAATGCTTTTGTTTAAGAACTTATTCAACCAATAACAACAAAAATTAGAGACGCAATATTATGCGTCTCTATTTGTGTATTAAATAATTAAAAAGATATGTACCCAATCAAATTCGGAACAGATGGATGGCGCGGAATTATTGCCGCTGAG
>CAYSBE010000075.1:0-12546 GCA_964429245.1 uncultured Bifidobacteriaceae bacterium
TTCACCAGTACTGATGAGCAATTTCATTCATTGAATAAAATGAAAATATATCCTAATCCAGCAATAAATAAAATAAGACTACAAAGTGATAATTCGGAATACAAAAATAAAAAGTTTGACTACAAGATTTTTAATAAGGAATATAAACTAGTGCAGCAAGGTAATTTCAATTTTATTCAGGATTATGAGATTTTGATAAGTGACAAAATAGCGAGCGGCTCATACACTTTGCAGATATTTGACAAATCGACACTTATCCAAAGCGAAGTTCTCATAATTAACAAATAAATATTAAAATCATGAAAAAATTTAAAAATAAACAAAGTCATTTCATATTGACAACTATTTTTTTGGTATTATATTTATTGATGAGTAAAAATTCAAATGCTCAACAATCTCCATGTGTAGGTATTCCTCAATTCTCTAAACAGAATATTAGTGTGAAGTGTAATAAATATGTTGTAACATTATTACGATCAAATTTTTCAGCACCATGCAATGGGTATACATTAGAAATATTTGAAATAGTCAATGGAGTTTTAAACCAAAATCCTGTACATAGCGAAGTAAAAGTTAATGGTTCGTCAATATGGGCACTTACAGTTATATTTTCGCCACAATTTACAATATCGCCTAATAAAGTATACCAATTTAATCTAAGATATAAATGTTGTGGATTTGAATCTGTAAATATCATTTTAGATACACCTAGCAATAATTTATGTAATACAGCGCCTGTTTTGTTACCTGCAACTGACGTACATTGTAATAAGGCAAAAATAAGTTGGAACACAAAGTGTCCAAATGCAAAACTAAGTGTTTGGTATCGCTCTGCTAATTCAAATCCTTTTTCGAAAAAGGTTTTCGTTGTAAATAATTTGGACGTTAAGAATGTTAATAGCTATGTTATAAATAATTTAACACATAATAGAATTTATTATTATCAGCTGAGTCTAAGCAATGGGTGTAATCCAACTTCAACTTTTAAATCTTCAACATTAATTTTTGTAGCAAATGGAATTGTACCTCAAGCAGATGCAGGAAAAGATACTACAGTAGATTGTGTTTCTAATCTTAAATTATTTGCAAAATTGCCAGTGGGTTACACGGGTAATTGGACTATTATTAACCCGTCATTAGGAGCTGATGGTTCGTTCGAAGATGCTAAAAAACCGAATTCTAATTTTACTTTTGGTATTGCAACTACTTATACCCTCAGGTGGACTATAACAGGAACTTGTGGCACGAGTAGTAAAGATATAATTGTATCTAATGCATTTGTATGTGGCAGTAACTATACTGATACAAGAAATGGGAAGGTTTATCCTACAACACTTCTTAACGGGAAGTGTTGGTTTGGCAAAAGTTTAAATTATGGAAGCATGATAAATTGGAACGGAGCAACAAATTATGGGACAACCACACAAGATGCACCATGGCCATTTCCAACTACTGGAGGAAGTATTGTAAAATACTGTGCAGATAATGATACTGCAAAATGCAATACCCATGGTGCCTTGTACTTGGGTGATGTGGCCGCTGCTTCCGACCTTTGCCCACCTTGCTGGCATGTTGCATCAATTAGTGAATGGGAAGGATTATTTACTTTTGCTGGTCATTATTATATACGTGGTTCAAGATTAAGTGGTATGTCTCCTTTTGCGTTTAATGGTATAAGTTCACTCCCTAATAATCCGAATAAAGAGTTGGAAACAGGATTTACCGGCTTTAATGGTATGTTTGGTTGTAGAAACGGTACACCTTTTTATAACGGTACACCTGCATCAAATGCAAATATGAATGGTTGTTGGGATAATCGACCAGACGGAGATTATAATGTATATTGGACTAGCAAACAAAGCGTTAATTCGGGGTATCCTGATGTTGGATATTGGCCAACACGTTATAATCAAACCCGTGGTGGTGTTGCGCACTTTGTGTATTTTGTAAGACTACCAATTATGTACGGAACTACACCCTCAACAACTATTTATGCGGCTCAAGGCATCAAGCATAGGCGTGATGCTGCGTATCACATAAGATGCGTTAGAAATTAAACAATTAGAAATGAAAATATTTGTATACGCTTTCATTTTGTTTTCATTTGTAAATACATGCCTATCACAGGTTGTTATTACTCGTAATGATACAATGCCTTTTGGTAGATACGGTTATGCTATTAATAGGCAAAATTTAAATACCATGTTTAGGCTTGATACTGTAGGATCAAATTGCGTTTGGGATATAAGTAAACTAGATGTCGAAAGCTATGATACAATAATTGTACGCAGTGCTAGAGAAGGTAGATTTGGAAATGATGTGCCAGATGCTGTTTATGTTAGCACAACTAACAAGGATACAATAAGTGAGTCTTACACATTTTGTAATGATAAAGGGTGTTTTTTAAGAACCGCAGCTTATGATTTATTTTGCGGGAAAATTCTTTTAATGGAGGTAGACACAGTTGCAAATATTATCACATTTCCATGGAAACTAGGTAGTAATAGTGAAAGTGTATTTATATGGAAAAACCCTACATGTGGAAATTACGATTCAACTACGGGTTTATTTGATTCAACGTATTGGCAACAAAAAGAAACAGCTGTTATTACTTGCATGGCTGAAGGAATTATTAAGTACAATGATGATATTCAAATACCGGCTATACTAACTAGAAACCTATTGAACATACATGCTAAAGAATATAGAACAAATAATCTTGATTCTGGTGTATGGAAAATTACGAATGAAATTAAATATGATATTATAAATTATACATGGCTTACACATGGTAAAGGATACAATATTATGTATACTAGGTTTTGGGGAGATGAAATTCTGAATGAATTGCATTTTATGCCAGCCTCATATTTTACTGGTATTACAAACAATATTAACAAATACAATAATTTATTTAATATATACCCCAATCCTGTGCATGAATACCTAACATATACGATTGATGCTTCAATAGAAAATATTTGTATATATGATATACGCGGTCAAATGATTTACAGTTTTGAAGATGATAACAAAAATATTTATGTGAAACACTTACCTCCTGGTATGTATATATTTAAAGCACAAGGTGAAGATGGCAAAATTTACACCACTAAATTTGTGAAGGAATAAATGAATCGATTTGTTCTGTTGCTGTTAATAATTTCTACAGTATACTTGCATGCTCAAGCACGCAGTGTTCAATTACATCTTCATCTTTTTTCACCAGATGATCAGGTTATTTTCTTGCAGCAATATACAAGCTCCGGTAAATTATTAACCGACACCATTTACTATCCTGCAAATGGTACTCTTAAGAAATCAATTCAGCTGGAGTATGCAAATGGCATACTGTACCTTGCTACCCGGATGCGGGTTCAAGTGCCTGTTTACGTAGCATCCACTGCAAATGACATTCATGTGTACGGTACTTCTATAAATGGCAGGATTGACAGCATTACATTTGATAAAAAGGATAATATAAACAGGTTACTCAATGCGTACATGTCGGAAATGATGTCTTTTATATTTTCATACAGCTATGTGCAAGAATTTATTTTCAGATACCCCTTTAATGACGAATATGTACAATCTCTTAAAGATGAACGTGACAAAAAGCTGAAGCATCTAAACATTGCGAAAGCAGCCTTGCTTAAATGTATACCCAAGAATGAAGCCTTACTCAGAGATTATATTCAAATACATTACGCGTTAATTAATAACAATGTACGATTCACTTTTGACATGAAACGCTTTGGTGATTATTGCAAAATAATTCAAGGCAATCAAATGCTTTTAGCTACTGATTTGCCCGATGCTCTGATTGGATCAGTGTTTATGCTGTATAATAGCGTACCTGATTCCTTTGCAAAACCACACATACTGAATACAACTGACCTTATACTTTTTATTGATTCCACTCACTTAAAATTGCGAGACCGGATGGGAGGCACATATCTATCTTTTCTTTCAGAGATAAAGGATTATAAACGAATTGAAAACTTGTTCAGCAATGGGGTACCGTTTAATAATGTTGTAAATAATTCACTGATTGGACAAAAAGCCACATTAGTTGGAAATTCAATCAATGAGCTTAATATACCTATGCATATTTCCGACTTTAAAAAAAAGTATAACGTAGTATTTATTTGGTCAACGGACTGTGGTCATTGCCGTCAAGCACTACACTCATTAAATGAAATATATATAGATTATAAAAATATGCCATTACAATTTTATAGTTTTAATATTGAACCAATAGATGCAACTGTTCTAGACACATTAAATTGGAAAATAAAAAGCATACTACAAGGTGGTTGGAATAATTCATTTCTAATATCACATGGGATAAATTATACGCCACTCATATTATTATTGAATGATAAAGGAATAATCATTTCGCAACCTTCTGATATAAATGATCTGAAAACTAATTTGAACGCAATACTTAAAGACGAATAATCGTATTATTTCTCCTTTTCTGCGCTTTTCATCACATCCCAACTGTGGTCGCCAAGCAATTTTACTGAGGCCACGTACTTGCGGCTCGATTTGCTTTTACCCCATTCATCGGGTCCAATAAGTGAAAGGGTGTAATGGTCGTCTTTTTCGTATAAATGATATACTTGACTAACAATAGGCTGAAAACGCATATCAGAGGTGTAAATTTGTTCCGAAATTTTCAAACGGTTTTCTATTTCCCGCACTTGTTGCATAATCAGGTCGGCTTGTTTTTTGAGCATGGCCATTTCCTGATTGGCATAGTGATGCATGGCCTCCACGGCATTGGCCCGAATCTGGTTTTTGTCTTCCGGCCTAATCACAGGCGAGCCTATGCTTAACGGGATGGGTGAAAGGCTGGCTTCTCCTTTATAGCTTTCAAATGATGTTGGGTCTTTTTCGGAATCTGTCATATTACAAATAAACAAAGTATTGCGCTAATGTTTTGAAATGGAGGGGGCAAATCGAAACTTTATCCGTGAAAATACGTTTAATTTGCATTCATGAACCTAAAAGTAGAAATAGACGATAATTCGGGGTTTTGTTTCGGTGTGGTGTATGCCATACAAATGGCAGAAGATGTATTGGATGAAAAAGGCCATTTATACTGCCTGGGCGATATCGTACACAATGATGAAGAAGTGGAACGCCTCCGTAAAAAGGGTTTAAAAATCATAAATCATGACCAATTTAATGAGTTGCATGACGAGCAAGTACTCATACGCGCTCATGGAGAACCACCTGAAACCTATAAGAAGGCCTTGGATAATAATATTGAACTCATTGACGCTTCATGTCCGGTAGTGCTTAAACTTCAAAATAGGGTAAGGGATGCTTATAATGACAATGAGCAAATCATGATTTTGGGCAAACATGGTCATGCCGAAGTAATAGGCTTGAAAGGACAAACAAATGGAGATGCCATTGTGATTGAAGAATTCAGTGAATTAGATAATTATGAACTACCTAAAAAGATTCAGCTTTACAGCCAAACCACCAAAAGCACCAAAAAACTATATGCCCTTAAAGATGAATTGCAAAGTAGGGGAATAGAAGTAGACTTTAATGACACGTTATGTCGCCAAGTGTCTAACCGCGATGGGCAGCTAAGAGGATTTGCCACTCAATATGATAAAATCATCTTTGTTTCAGGAAAAAAATCTTCTAATGGACGCGTTTTATACGAAGTATGTAAAGAAGTAAACCCAAATACATATTTCATTTCATCGAAAGAAGAGCTTGATAAAAGCTGGTTCAATGAAAGCGATACGGTTGGCATTTGCGGAGCAACATCTACCCCGCAATGGCAAATGGAAGAAGTTAAACAAACCATACAATCATTTTAATTAATTATGAAAAAACCACTTTTTTTAACCGCTTCATTTTTGTGCATTCTGCTATTAACATCAGCCGCACTTACCAACCAAGTGCCTGCAAAGTTTCATGAGCTATCTATCAAAGCATTGGATGGAAAAACCACGATTAATTTTGCTCAATTTAAAGGCAAGAAGGTGCTATGTGTAAACACGGCATCTGAATGTGGATATACCCCACAACTTGCGGGACTTCAAAAATTAGCAGATACCTATAAAGATAAATTGGTTGTAATTGGTTTTCCATGCAATCAATTTGGTGGACAAGAGCCCGGCTCATCAGAGCGGATTCAGGAATTCTGCAGCCGCAGGTATGGCGTAACTTTTATGCTTACCGAAAAAATTGATGTAAAAGGTGATAAGCAACACTCGGTTTACCAATGGCTTACCCAACAGAAATATAATAAAGTAAAGGATGTAAGCGTACGTTGGAATTTTGGTAAATTTTTGATTGATGAAAACGGAAAATTTGTAGAATATTATGCCTCAGGTGTTACACCCGATGATGCACAACTTGTTGCTGCCATTCAAGGGAAAAAATAAAAGATTATTGTTCAACTTTGTAAAGCCTTCTGAGTTCAGGAGGCTTTTTTAATTTAAACCACATGACCACACATAAACACACCAACAGACTTGCACAGGCATCAAGTCCGTATTTGCTACAGCACGCACATAATCCGGTTGATTGGTATGAGTGGGGTGAAGAAGCATTTGCAAAAGCAAGAAAAGAAGACAAAATGCTTTTGGTAAGCATTGGTTATTCTGCTTGTCATTGGTGCCATGTGATGGAACGCGAAAGTTTCGAAGATGAAGAAGTGGCTGCTCTTATGAATACACATTTTGTGTGCATTAAAGTAGATAGAGAAGAAAGACCCGATGTTGACCAACTGTATATGGATGCTGTACAATTGCTTACCGGACGTGGAGGATGGCCGCTCAATTGCTTTGCCCTGCCTGACGGAAGACCAGTGCATGGTGGCACTTATTTTCCAAAACAAGAGTGGATGCGGGTGCTGAATTCGTTAGCTACTTTTTATAAAGATAAAAGAGAGGATGCCATGCAATATGCCACCGATCTTACAAATGGAATCAAGAAACTGGATTTGTTTCCTAAGCCTGCAGAGAACAAATTGTTAGATGCTGAACGTGTTACAGAAATTGTATTGAAATGGGCCGACAATTTTGATTTGGAATTGGGTGGATATACCTGGGCGCCTAAATTTCCAATGCCAAATAATTGGGAGTTGTTTCTTCAATTATACCGCTATACCGGAAATGAACAATTATGGCATGGTGTAAACCTTACATTAAACAAAATGGCTGAAGGCGGTTTGTACGATCAGGTAGGTGGCGGATTTACCCGATACAGCACCGATGTGTATTGGAAAGTGCCTCATTTTGAGAAAATGTTGTATGACAATGGCCAACTATTGAGCTTGTATAGTCACGCATGGTTGTATTCAAAAAATAGGTTGTATGCCCACACCATTAACCAAACAATTGATTTTGTTAAACGCGAGTTGACATCGCCCGAAGGACTTTTTTACAGTGCATTGGATGCCGACAGTGAAGGGGTGGAAGGTAAATTTTATATATGGACACAACAGCAACTAAAAGTATTGTTAGGTGAGGACGAACCCATATACAGTTTATATTTTAATGCGGATGCTTATGGAAATTGGGAGCATGGAAATAGTATTTTGTATAAGACACGTAGCGAAGAAGAGTTGTCAAAAATAACCGGAAAATCAGTAGTAGAAATAGAAGCTATCATCATGCACTGCAATGCCATTTTGCTAAAAGCAAGGGAGTCAAGAATTAGACCCGGATTGGATGATAAAATCATCACCTCATGGAATGCATTGATGATTCAAGGATTGGCTGACGCATACATAGCGATTCGAAATCCTGATTATTTATATATGGCAACACAAGCTGCTGATGAACTGCTCAAACACATGTGGGATGGGAAAAAACTGATGCGCATTTATAAAAATGGGAAAGTAAGTATTCATGGATTTGCAGAAGATTATGCACTGTTCATTGAAGCACTCATTTTATTGTCTCAAGCCTCATCGAATGAGCATTATGCATTGGTTGCAAACGATATCATGCAATCATCAATCGAACAGTTTTATGATAAGGATGCAGAGCTTTTCTATTTCAAATCAAAACATGATGAGCAACTGGCAACCCGAAAAATAGATGTAAACGATGATGTGATACCATCTGCAAATTCAACTTTTGCAAAATGCTTACACCAGCTTAGCTTTATTTTTGACAAGCCAGCATATGCTGAAATTGCTGAAAAAATGGTGCTTCGCATTCAGCATAAAATAGAGAAGTTTCCTAGCGGGTTTACTAATTGGATGCAGCTCTTGCTGATGAAATCATATGGCACCAAACAGGTAGTTGTTTGTGGTATAGATTCGCAACTGCCATCATTGGAAACCTATCATCCGCATACGTTACTATTTACAAAGAATGTTGCTGAATCTACTTTGCCATTATTGAAAGAAAAACAAGTTACAGATGATACACATTATTATTTGTGTATTGACCAAAGTTGCGGTTTGCCTCAAAAAACATTTGAAGCAATTGAATTGGAGTTGAAATGAGGTTTGCAGCGATAGAAAACATATCTACAGATAATCAACTAAAGAAGATAGATTTTGGATTTCAATAGTTGGTTATTACAGCATAATTGTTATAATTTATTTTACAAATATATCTTGTAAATAAAATTTCCGGCCTTTGAGAATATTGCTTAACAAACAAGGTGTTGGATAATGTACGGGGCTGTGTAAGCAACCCACGAGTTGTATGGGATTGTGGTTGGCACGGCTTGGGTTGCGTGGCTGTACAATGCCGTAGGTTTGTAGCAATATAATCAAGAGCCTTGATGTTTTGCGCCTACTTTTGCATCAAGGTAAAAGTAGGCTGGGGGTGTGGGTCAAAGCCCCATATCTGTTTTATATCAGAAATAACACCCGCTATTCTTTCACAAATTTCAAAACAGTATTGCCGCTAATAGTTTGCAAACTGATGAAGTAAATACCCTTTTCCAATTGTTGGATATCGATGCTATTTTGAGTGGCTGATATGCTGCCATTTTTCACAGGTTGACCCATCACATTACTTATTTGGTAAGTAACTTCATCATCTATGAGGTTATTTATTTGCACCAAATTGCCTGCAGGCGAAGGCCAAACGGCATAATTATTTACCGTGTTTTTAAATAATACACGCACCATAGCTGAGTATTCAAATTTGCCATCTAAATCCACTTGTTTCAAACGATAGTAGTTTTCCAACTCCGGATTAGCATCTATGAAAGCATAGTGAACAATTTGTGTGCTGTTCTTCGCAGCATCCACGTTTCCAATCTTGATAAAATCAATACCATTTGTGCTGCGTTCAATTTCAAAGTGGCTGGTATTGGTTTCACTTGCAGTTGACCAGTTTATATGCGATTCATTATTTACTGCAACAGCAGTTAAAGAGGCATAAGAAACAGGTAAAGAACTACTGTTGCTGGCAACAATATAAAAACGATTGCCTGAACTTTGGGTATTGGAGCTTGACACCGTAAATGGATAAATGGTATTGGCATTGAGCGGGATAAAATGATTGAGCAATTTATCTTTCAGGTAATAATATTTGGTGCTAATAGGCATTGATTGAATATTGAACGAATAATTACCTGAAGTTGCAGATATTGATAATTGAACGGTATCATTCAACGAACTTAACTCAGGTCTGCAATCAAGGGAGTGCATGATATTGTCGCTACCAAAACTCATCAAATTGATTGCGCCATACATTTTAGGAATATCAAATACATCATGCAATGCAGATGCTGTTGGTTTATGTAACAAGATAAAATAATCGGCATTGCTGCTACCTGATTGTTTCAATTCCAATTTTAGTTCGTTGTTTGCTGTTTTATATAATTGGCTATTGGCAAGTGTTGTTTTGTAAGCTTCGCGAAATTGCAAAGTTGGTAATGTGGCATTTGCTTTTACCCAAAATGAAGCACCATTAGGGATTACCCCGTTGAGTAAACTGCCTGATGAAGTGGCATTGTAATTTAGATAGCTATTGGTTGTTGCATCAAATGCCCACACAATGGGACCAATATTGCTGTAACAGCCTGTGGTGCAATTGTCATAATACTCATTCCAATTATAAGCCGAAGGATAAGGATTTCCTAAGAGGTTCCAGCCATCTTCAGCAACACCTGCATTTGCAGTAAATGTAATAGGCATATTAATGTCTCCGGAGTTTATTGTGCCTATGGTATTTATTACCACAGCATTTTGCGTGGTATTGGTACCGGTAAGTCTACCAATATCACTGCGATCGCCACGTATAAAAACACGGTATCCTTTACCTACTATATGTGCAGTTGTAATATTTCCCGGAGAAACCCAACCATTGTTTTGGTTTCCGTTAATTGTTTCATCATACCAAAATACTCCCGGTGAATTATTTCCGGTTTGGTCAAATCCATTTGCAGAACCACCCGTTCCGGTGATGAAGATTTCATTTTGCCAATCATCAAAATTGCTACCACTCACCGAAGGCGAAATAAAACGCCAATTGCGGGTTGAGGAAGGGATAAATCTTTCGGCAGTAATATTACCGGTAATTGAACCACCAACACCAATTGCCGCTATGCTTGCAGTGCTTGTTACATCAGATTTTAAAGTAATATTGCCTCCAGAAGCCAATGTTCCATCAGTAACAGTTACCACTCCTGTTACATTCAATGCATTTCCTATTGTTACAGAGTTGTTTGAGGAACCTGTGTGATTTAAAGTAAAATTTCCAATTGTGTTAGCACCTGTTGTAAACCTTAAAGTTCCTAAATTACCATTTCCTGTTCTTTCCAAGGTAAAGTCTGTAGCAGGTGTGGTTGAGATTGTTCCTGTTGTCATTACAAAAGCAGGACTTGTTGCAGCTCCATTAAACAATTGAAAGTCATTACCGTTCATGTTTAATACTGATCCATCTAGTAATGTTAAGCCTCCACCTGAGTTATTTGCTAATAATAAATTTGTTGAACCGCCTACAGTTGATAATAAAATGGTATTTGAAGTTGTGGTTTGAATTCTAAACCAACGTAAAGTATTTCCTGCACCAGTAAATGTTTGTGTACCCGCTGCAGTTCCGTTAGTTGATAAGGTGATTGAATTTGTTGCTATTGGTGGAGTTACAGTGCCAACATAAGTTAAATTTCCTGCCAATAAAATGGTACTAAATGGAGAACCTCCTGCACCGTTAATTGTTATTCCGTCAAAAGTTAAGTTGCCTGCTACCGTAGTGGTATTGCCAGGGAAAGTTTTTGTTCCACTTCCCGTTAATTTTAAGTTTCTATATGTAATAGCTGAAGATAAAGTAACTGCTACATTGTTATACTCTAAAGTACTATTGGTAGCAAAAGTTCCAAAAGTTGGGGCAGTTGCATTTTCAATAGTTAACTCTGCAGCATTACTTACATCGATAGTTCCAGTTAAAGTAAAACCAGAAGGAATGGTAAAGTCTGTAGCATTGGCACCATCACCTACTACTACTTTAGAAGCAGTTCCAGATACCTCCCAATTTGCACCTATGGAAGCTGTTGCTCTGTTTCTAATTTCATAAATTACACCATCTGTCGTAAAATTAGCAGGGGCAGAACCAGTTCCGTCTGTATTTAATCCCCAAGTAGCTAAATTGTCTAAATCTCCTGTAGATTTTGAATAATAAGTTCCAGTTCTTGTACCAGAAACTGCTACATTAGGATTATTTGAACCAGTACTTGTATGTGAAATGTTTCCAGAAACAGCACCTAATGTGCTAGCAATTTGACGAACATAAATCGTAACAGGCTCACCCACTAAATCACCTCCCGATTGGGTTAGGATAATTGGGTTGGTAGCAGAAAATGCACCACCTGTAGTAGTTGAAATCTCATAACCGGTTGGCGGCACTATGCTTACATCGGCAGTTAAATTATTACCAGAAACGGTATAAGTTTGTTCTGCACTTGGTGTGGCTGAGGTTTGGGAGAAGCCTGTTAAACTTGTTGGTGAAACTAATATAGTTGGAGATGTATTTAAGGTACCCGTTACTTTTACATCGTCAATAAAATAGTATTCAGTTGCACCAGATGCCGCATCAATTCTAAATCTTAATCGAATTTGTGTTTCAGATGCTGAAATAGATGTTGGATATGGATTGCTTGCAACAGTAGTTGGTCCTGCAAAATTTGTTGTATTTATATCAAGGTTAGTATTTGAAAATCCGTCAACTAATTTAACGGATCCAGTCCCAACCCAAGTAGAGCCATTATCATAAGAAATATCCATATATAAATCTTCTCCGCTATCTGGACCAGAACCCGCATATGCAACGCTTACACTTACATTTGAATAACTAGCAATATTAACATTATCCATTACAAGTGTTTGAGAACCAGATATTCTATATGAGGCTGCACCATTAAATTTACTAGTGGTTGCATTAGTTGCTCCTCCTCCTGAATATGTCCATGTAGGCGTTGCTGGACTCGCCTCAAAATCTTGAATAGCAATATTTACAGGTCCTTGTGTGGTTGCATTTGCGGTTGGTGCGGCAGTAGTTAAATAGTTATACGTTGAAGCATTCGTTCCATCCCAAGTATAAGGTA
>CAYSBE010000076.1:0-12544 GCA_964429245.1 uncultured Bifidobacteriaceae bacterium
CCTGAACTCATCAGCAACACCAATCTTATGGCCTTAATTTGTACGCTAAAACTTTCTTTCAACATTCAATAATAAAAAAAGGCATCCGCTTTTAACGGATGCCTTTCTCGATTTCGTTATTTAGAACAATTATTCTACAATCATTTTGCGGGTTTCTTTCACGCCATCAGCAATGATGGTGTAGAAATACACACCTGAAGGGATAGCACCTAAATTGATTTCAATTTGGTTCTTGCCTGCTGTTGCCGGTTGACTTACATTATAAATCTCTCTGCCTACAATATCCATAACGGTTACAGATACAGTTGCATTGCGTTTCATATTTACATCTACATAAGTAGTTCCGGTAAATGGATTTGGATAGTTTTGTCCGATGGTAAATACTTCGTTTGCTTTAGTTGACAAAGCAGTAACTGGACCTGCAAATAAATCTGCGGTATCAATATCCATGTAGTAAATATCATAAGGACCTACAGCACCCGGATTATCTTCAGCATCATAGCGACCAATGCTTCCTTTTTGCATAAATGTAAGGTGTATTTTACCATTTACAGTACGCGCAATTGAACCAAATATCTGCTCCACATTGAACCCTAACCATTGTGTAACGTTAACCGGATTGCTCCAAGTTGTACCACCATCTGTAGAACGGATAATATATACGTCACGGTAATTTCTACCATCTCCTGAGATATCGTTATCTGTTAAAGAGGAATAAGCAAGGTAAATATCACCACTCGCTGTCATACCGCTTGATGGCATAGTAATAACAGAATTATTACCATAGCGAGGTGAGCCTGGAACAAGTGCAGAGGCTCCTAATTGAAATCCGTCAGCGGCATCTTCATTAATTGTTGTAGCAATACTTCTGAAACTATCAATACTCAATGTTTCATTCCAATACATCATATTTATTTGATTAGGATAATATGAAAATCTTTCACCATCAGTAGGTTCAGTGTCAATAACGCGCGCTAAACCCCAGAAACAATGCGCCACACCATCATTATCAATAATTACGTTCATTCCTCCATCATTTGAATAAGTTGTGTCTAATAATGTTGTAAAATCGAAAGCAGGAACAGGAAATGAATCAATTATGGTTTTTGTCCAAGTTGATCCACTGTCAGTTGATTTCCATAAAGCTACGTCATCAGTAATTCCACCCATCAAAATCGCCACATTGGCTCCATTTGCATCAATAGCATAGTTATCTCCACCACCGGCATAGTAGCGTGTTGAATCGTACTCAGGTAAAAACACATTTCTTAATTCCCATGTATTTGTACTAATTCTATAACGAGAGTAAACCTGAGGACTTCTCACTCCATTGATTTTAACTCGTATTGGTTGTGTTTGGCTCGAGTCGGTGTATGAAGCAATAATATGCAATAAATCACCTTGCACGACCGATCTGTTCCACAACACACCAGGGTAAGTGATGATGGTATCTAGCGTTAGTGCTGTGGTCCATGTTGAACCTGAAAGTGATTTTTTGTTTAAAAATATACCTCCTGCTGAACCTGCATTGGGCTGGCCTTGTGCAATTACACGGTGCGATGTAATAAACTCTTCATTGGTAGCTTCGCTAAACGCATAATTTGGAAAACCGGCTCTTTCGCTTTCAATACGAATGGCTGATGCAGGTCCCCAAGCAGAACCATCAAAATGGTTGTAACCTGAACCACGCTGCATATAGGGCGATTGATCGGTTGAGGTTGTCCATGTAGCTGAAATTTTACCATCCGCAAAAACATGTACACGCCTGTAAATCGAAGCATTGGATTGCTGGTCGTTTTGTGAAGTTCCAATTTTTACCACACGGGCTACCTTACCAAAATAGGTAGATGGATAGCTAGTTGGATTTGGATTGGTTTGAACCGGAGAAGGGAATGTTCTGTCTGTAATGTTTTGCGCAGGAACAGCAACATCATTAACCGCAGGGGCCGCATTTCTGTTTGTTTGTGCTTGAGCAGCTAACGTTGCTGCCATTAAACCTAACAAGTAGATTTTTTTCATATGTATATTAAATTAGTGTTATTTATTAAAAATCAAATGTAGGAAACTTTCTTTTAATAATCCAATCATCATATTTTTATTGCAATTCATATCAAAATTTTACAAAAGACCCCAAATACATAATGCACATTGTCAACCATAGTTGTATCTGCATTTATTGCTATTTTTCAACACCCCCATATTTCCCAACGTTCTCGTGTAAATTCGTTGATTCATACTTGTAGTTATCACAATGACCAAATTCTCTCATTTACACGTTCATACACAGTTCTCCTTACTTGATGGAGCAGCAGATATTGGGAAATTATTTAAAAAAGCCATTTCAGACAATATGCCTGCAATGGCCATTACCGATCATGGAAACATGTTTGGGGCTTTTAAATTTGTTGCCGAAGCCTATAAACACAAAACTGAAGACGGAAATCCCAAGATTAAACCCATAGTTGGTTGTGAATTTTATGTAGTAGCCGACCGAAACAAACGTAATTTTACCAAAGATGACCGTGATGTTCGCTACCACCAACTGTTGCTTGCCAAAAATGATGAAGGTTACCGCAACCTAACAAAACTTTGCTCACTGGGATACATGGAAGGCTTGTATGGCAAATATCCGCGCATTGATAAAGAACTCATTCAGCAGTACCACAAAGGACTTATTGCTACAACTTGTTGCCTTGGGGCATTGGTTCCAAAAACCATCATTCGCAAAGGGGAAGAAGAAGCCGAAAAAGAATTCAAATGGTGGCTCGATTTATTTGGTGACGATTATTATATAGAATTACAACGTCATGATATTGCTGAACAAAATAAGGTAAATGAAATACTCCTAAAATTTGCTGCGAAATACAATGTTCCCATTATTGCCTCAAACGACTCTCATTATGTAGACCGCGAAGATTATAATGCACATGATATTTTACTTTGCATCAATACGGGTGAAAAGAAAAGCACCCCAACCAACAAAGAATTTAGCGATGACGATTCGGGAGTAAAAGGCAAACGATTTGCATTTGCCAACGATCAGTTTTATTTTAAATCTACCGAAGAAATGTCAACACTTTTCGAGGACATTCCACAAGCCATTGACAATACAAATATGATTGTTGACAAGGTGGAATTTCTCGATTTGAAAAGAGATATTTTGTTGCCATCCTATCCCCTTCCTCAGGGATTTGTCAATCAGGATGACTATTTGGAACACCTTACTTGGACAGGCGCTAAAAACCGGTATAAAGAACTCACTCCCGAAATAGAAGAGCGCCTGAAGTTTGAATTGCATACCATTCGCACCATGGGATTTGCGGGCTATTTCCTCATCGTTTCCGATTTCATACAGGCAGGTAGAAATATGGGCGTTTTCATAGGACCCGGACGTGGTTCGGCTGCGGGTTCGGCTGTGGCATATTGCATTGGCATCACCAATATCGACCCCATTAAATACGATTTACTTTTTGAGCGTTTTTTAAATCCCGACCGAAAGTCGATGCCCGATATTGATACCGATTTTGATGATGAAGGTAGGCAAAAGGTTATTGACTACGTTGTAGATAAATACGGAAAAAATCAGGTTGCACACATTGTAACCTATGGCTCAATGGCTGCCAAAATGAGTATTAAAGATGTGGCCCGTGTGTTGGACCTGCCACTTGCCGATTCAAATGCATTGGCAAAACTTGTTCCGGAAAAGCCGGGCATTACGCTTGGACGTGTATTAAATGCACCGTTAGAGGGAGATAAAGGTTTGAAAGAAAAAGAAAAC
The DNA here is from genome assembly GCA_964429245.1 of uncultured Bifidobacteriaceae bacterium. GTDB lineage: Bacteria > Bacteroidota > Bacteroidia > UKL13-3 > UKL13-3 > CAYSBE01. The sequence continues at coordinate 3,779 of CAYSBE010000076.1, forward strand.
CTCGCAACAGAAGATATTGAAGCTGTAAAAAAATTACGTGAGATTTTTGCGGGCAACGACCTACGTGCTGAAGTGCTTCGAGAAGCCTTGATTCTTGAAGGATCTGTTCGCGGCACAGGTGTTCACGCAGCAGGTATCATTATTGCCCCAAAAGACCTTACTGAGATTGTACCTGTTTCGATTGCCAAAGACATCAAACTCCTCATTACACAATATGACGGAAAAGTAATTGAAGATGCGGGTGTTATCAAGATGGACTTTTTGGGATTAAAAAACCTTACCATCATTAAAGATGCGCTTACTTTAATTGAGCAAAATCATGGTGTAAAGATTGACATCGATTCCATTCCGTTGGATGATAAAAAAACACTGGAGCTATTTGCCAAAGGAGATACAAACGGTACTTTCCAATTTGAAAGTGGAGGCATGCAAAAGCATTTAAAAGACCTAAAACCAGACCGGTTTGAAGACCTGATAGCCATGAATGCATTGTACCGTCCGGGACCAATGGCATATATTCCAAATTATGTTGCCCGTAAGCACGGTCGCGAGCCTGTTTTGTATGACCTGGCAGAAATGGAAGAGTTTTTAAAAGACACTTACGGAATTACAGTATACCAAGAGCAAGTGATGTTGCTTTCTCAAAAAATTGCCGGATTTACCAAAGGGCAGGCCGATACCCTTAGAAAGGCGATGGGTAAGAAAGACAAAAAAACCATTGATGGATTAAAAGAAGCGTTTGTAAAAGGTGCTACTGAAAAAGGACACGATGCTACTATATTGGAAAAAGTGTGGACCGATTGGGAAGCATTTGCCTCTTATGCATTTAACAAATCGCACTCTACTTGCTATGCGTTTGTTGCGTTTCAAACCGGATACCTAAAAGCACACTACCCTGCTGAGTATATGGCTTCATTGCTCACACACAACCAAAGCAATATTGAAAAAGTTACCTTCTTTATGGAGGAATGTAAACGCATGGGTGTTCCAGTACTTGGGCCTGATGTGAATGAATCGCGTGAAAACTTTGCACCCAATAAAAAAGGAGAAATCAGGTGTGGATTGGCCGGACTCAAGGGTGTAGGAGAAGCTGCTGTTGGTGAAATATTAAAAGAACGAGAATCTAATGGCCCTTATAAAAATATTTTTGACCTTACCTCTCGAGTAAACCTAAGAACAGTAAATAAAAAAAGCATAGAAGTGCTAGCATTAGCTGGTGCATTTGATAGCTTTCCCGAAATTCATCGGGCGCAATACTTTTTTCCTGAAAGCGGTGAAGAACCCAACCTAATTGAAAAAGCCATTCGATATGCCAGCGCCACTCAAGCCAATCACCTCGCCAACCAGCAATCATTGTTTGGAGGCGGCTCACTCGTGCAGCTTGCAGCACCTACCATTCAACCATGCGAACCATGGACATTAATTGAAAAACTAAAGAAAGAAAAAGAAGTAATCGGTATGTACCTTTCAGGACATCCGCTTGATGATTACAAGTTGGAAATGGAATCCTTCAACATCACTGCACTCAATAAAGTTGAAGCTATTAGGGAAAGGGAAATCAACATCGCGGGCATTGTTACCGACTCATTTGAAAAAATGGGCAAAAACGGAAAACCTTATGGGAACTTTACCCTAGAAGATTACTCGGGCAATATCAAAGTTACCATGTGGAGTGAAGATTTTTTAAGGTACAAACATTTTTTTACACCCGGCCAAATGCTGTTTGTAAAAGGCATGATGAAACCTAGATTCAATTCATCCGATCAGTTTGAATTTAAAGTAAGCAGCATCATGCTTTTGGCGGAGGTGAGAGAAAAATTGGTGCAAAAAGTAACCTTGATTATCAGAAGCAGCCAGATAAAAAACGGATTTGCAAATGAGCTAAAATCTACCCTTGAAAAACATAAAGGTGCCGCATTGGTTAAATTCTTTATCAAAGATGAATTGGGAATGGCCGTAAATACCACTTCCCGAAAATCGAGAATCACCATCGATAATGAGTTGATAAAAACCCTGGAGGAAATGAGCATTGAATACAAAATCAACTAATTGGCAGTAGTTACTGCCACACTTGCCGATGTTAGAAAATTTAATACGCCAAAAAGTGATGAAATACACAATGGAGTATATCTTGCAAGCAATAAATACACAACTTTAACATAAAAAAATATGGCATTAGAAATAACAGACAGCAACTTCGAGGAAGTGGTGCTGAAATCAGACAAACCGGTATTGGTTGATTTTTGGGCAGAATGGTGCGGACCTTGCCGCATGGTAGGCCCTGTAGTAGAAGAATTGGCTAAAGAATATGAAGGCAAAGCCGTTATTGGGAAAATAAATGTAGACTTCAATCCAAAGGTGGCTACAGACTATGGCATCATGAGTATTCCTGCATTATTGTTCTTTAAAAACGGACAGTTGGTTGACAAGCAAGTAGGCGCTGTGCCTAAGCATGTGCTGGCCAACAAACTGGAAGCACAAATGGCTTAATTTTAATTACGCTATAAAATTTAAAAAGCGAATCGAATAATCGGTTCGCTTTTTTTGTAACGCGCTTCATGAAACCAACATAGGATGGGGTTTTAAAACCCATCCTATGTTGATGATGATTATCAAAATCACTATGACATTTAACAAAATGCATTCCTAATTTTATAATTTTGGGCATCGTGACACAATCTTATATCAATATATGGATACACGCTATTTGGTCAACCAAAGGAAGGATGCCAATGATTCATCAACGCATTGAGCATATAGTTTTTCAATTTATTTCAGAACAACTACGTGAACAAGGATGCCCGGTTAGAATAGTAAACGGAATGCCCGATCATATTCATTGTTTATTTTTATTGAGCCGACAAAAATCAATTACTGAAGTTATCAAACAAATAAAAGGATCCAGTTCGCATTTTATCAATGAGAATAAACTTACTGATGAAAAATTCATGTGGCAAACAGGATATGCGGCCTATTCTGTCTCCGGGTCTACAATGAACAATGTATTTGAATACATCAAAAACCAAAAACAGAATCATCGTCATAAAACCTCCAAACAGGAACATGATGAATTTTTGAGGTTGAATATGTAGGATAACAATTATTAATTACCGATGACATTATAGCTATAATGTTGTTAATGAAAACACCATTTGGTCAACCAAAAAAAATGTGTCTCCCCTACCGTGCGACTTCAGGAATAAAAAACGGACACTCCTTTTCAGAAGTGTCCGTTTCGGATTACGATTTTAAAGTTTGATTATGCCTGAGCCAATGGCTCTACGGATACAAATGAACGATCGTTGGCTTTCTTTTTAAATACCACTTTTCCTTCAATCAGAGCAAACAAGGTATGGTCTTTACCAATTCCTACATTATCACCCGGGTGGTGTTTAGTGCCACGCTGACGCACGATGATATTGCCGGCTGCAGCGTATTGACCACCGTATATTTTTACTCCAAGACGCTTACTATGCGACTCGCGACCGTTTTTCGAACTACCTACACCTTTTTTGTGTGCCATTGTATTAGTTATTTAAAGGGTTATACTCAATTATGCTTTGATAGACTCAATTTGAATTTTGGTCAAATATTGACGGTGACCGTTCATTTTGCGGTAACCTTTTTTGCGTTTTTTCTTAAAAACCAATACTTTGTCACCTTTTAGGTGAGTCAAAACTTTAGCTTTTACAGAAGCGCCACTTACAGATGGTACCCCAATTTCTACTTTTCCGTTGTTGTCTATCAACAATACGTTGTTCAGTTCAATGCTGGCGCCTTCCTCTTGCGGCAAACGATGCACGTAAAGAGTTTGGTCTTTTTCTACTTTGAACTGTTGGCCAGCGATTTCCACTATTGCAAACATGTTTTTAATTTGATTTAAATTGTTTAAAGGACGGCAAAGATATGCCTCAAGTGATTGAAATCCAAATTTCTTACAAAAACTTTTATCTTACCGGAAGTTGGGTTGCAAAGATAAGCCCATCAGCCGATTAAGGGGTAATGAAGTTGCTTATTTTTTTATTTACCTCCGTACTAAACTCCACATGCACAAAATGCCCTCCCCCATTAATCAAGGCCATCGTTGCCTGTTCAAACAATCCTTCGGCTTGAATGACAAGCGACTCCACAGTAAGTTGTGGATGCCATAGTTTATTGGGAATTAGGCGGTCTTTGGTGCCAAATATGACCAATACGGGTTGCTTCATATCGGTAAGAAAAGTATGTACCTGCTCATTAAGCATTCCTTGTATAGATTGCAATGTCATCTGTCGCCATTGTCTGAGTGGCTGGTTATTCATCAACTTTTTCATTTCAGCAATCATTAGAGGCATTTCAGGGCTTTGGGTTTCAAAACTATCACGTATGGCGGATTCGAGGTGTAGTTCATCGGCATACAAAAAATCTCCCAGGTTAAGCATGGCCTGCATAAACAGGATATCGGTACCACTAAACCGCTCAATACCAGCCGGTGCAATCAGTACAAGCTTTTCTACTAGTTGCGGATAGCGCAATGCCATAATCATGGCTACCTGCCCACCCATGGAATGCCCGCAGAGGATTGCGTGTTGAATGCCTAATTTTTCAAGAAAAAGCTTAACGCTTTCGGCATAAAAAAACATGGAGTAAGGATATTCACCTTTTGATGACTGTCCATTTCCCGGTAAATCGAGCGCGATGCATCGGTATTTTTTTGAAAGCTCGGCAAGTTGAAATTTCCATGCCGCTGCATAATTGGCTAAGCCATGAATAAACACCAGGGTGTTGTCTCCGGAGCCTTCATCCATATAGGCCATTTCAATGTCATTACTTATGGTAAGTTTTTTTACCTGATAGGGATAGGTAACGGTGTACGATTTTTGCATAAAATAAACAAGGCACCCAACTGTGTTGAATGCCCTGCGATATTAATCAATTTGCTGCGATTACGAACGATCAATTACCCATTGGGCTACCTTGGGTCCAAGTTCCTTTTGCGAACGTGCGCCCACAAATACTCCGATATGCCCACCCGGAAAAGGGTACATTTCTTTGTCTTTTGAGCCAATTACTTCATTAACCGGAATGGTAGATGAGTTAGGAATGATATTGTCATCTGTAGCATAAATATTAAGAAAAGGCATGGTTGCGTTTTTAAGATCGACCTTGTATTTTCCTAATTCAAATTGGCCTTTGATAAGCTTATTGTCTTGCCACAAATCTTTAATGTACTTACGAAACATCTCACCTGCTTGGTCAGGGCAATCTGCTTTCCATTTTTCCATGCGCAGAAAATTCAGCATTTTTTCTTCGTTGTCTAGCGAATCCATAATGCCCAAGTATTTTGAGATATTGGCTGATGGTTTAAGCATTGCAAAACCATTATCAATCATATCTGCTTTTACCAATCCATTATTGGCATCAATCATGGCATCAATATCAAGGTCTTTGGTCCAACGATACAGCATGCACTCATTGCCTGAGAAATCATATGGTGCTACATATGTAGTAAGGGTTTGCAGTTTTTCGGGAAAAATAGATGCATAGATGGCGCTAAAGGTTCCACCTTGGCAAATGCCCATTTTGTGAATTTTTTTATTACCTGTTGATTTGCGCACAAAATCTACCGCATCATTCATAAATCCAAGAATATAATCTTCCATGGTAAGGTAGCGGTGACGCTTTTGCGGATAGCCCCAATCCATCAGGTAAATATCCAACCCTTCATCCAGCAATTTTTTCATCAAACTGCGGTCGGGCTGCAAATCCAACACATCTTGGCGGTTCATAATGGCGAATGAAACCAAAACGGGAATGTTAGATTTGGCTGGCGTATCTCTTTTGTAGTGATACAGTTTTACTAAATCATCTTGCCACACCAATTCTTTGGGTGTGGTTGCTATTTCTACTTCGTCAATACGTTGCAAGGTTTCGTAACCTTTTACCAGCTTTTCGCTGACTTTTGACATTTCTTCAATTAATGATGTGGGATTCATATGGTATAATTTACAATTATTGTTTACGAGTTAAGATAAAAAAAGCCACAAATCCAACATCACCCTAAAATGAGCTGAATCTGTGGCTAAACACCAAACCTCGAGAAAATATCTTAAGCGTTTTTAGCTGTTTTACGGCTCTTTGTTTCTTTCGCTTCTTCAGTTACCACTTCATCAGCATTGTCAATTTGTTTTTCCAATGTGTTGATGCGTTTACGTAATTCGTGAATTACTTTGTATAATTCGTCCATTTCTGAGCGGGTTGCAACTGGCACATTGTTCAACATTTTTTCCATTTGCATATCCATGTGGCGCTTCATCTTCATACCTAGTGTATTCAATTCAGCTTGCATTTTTGAATATTCATCTGTGCTGAATAGCGATACAAAATGCTTGTCATTTGTATTTAACCACTCTTGGTATACTTTCATGAAATCATTCATGCTTTCGCCTTTTTGCAATTTGCTGTAGATGTTTTCAGCCACTTCGTCCATTGCTTTCATGCCTGTAGTATACATCATGTATTGCATTTGGGCATTTTTCATTTGGTATTGAGCAAACTCGTTTGATAATTCATTCATCATTTCCAAAGATGCTTTTGAAGAACCCGGAGTCATCATCTTCATTATTGGAGCAGAGGATTCGTTCATCATGTTCATCATATTGGTGTAATTGGTCATCATGGTTCCGAACATGTCGTTTCCTTTAGGCATCATGTTCATCATGTTGTTTTTCATGTTATCAAACATGCCTTTGTTCATTTCCATCATTTTCTTGCCATTCTCAGTCATCATGTTCATGTTCATCATGTTTTTCATGAAATCAGGTTGCATGCCAAACATTTTGTCCATCATTCCTTTGAACTGATCCATGTTCATCATGTTCTTAAACATTTCGGGGGTAAATGATTTGTCTTGAATAGACTTCATCATTGGCATCCACATGTTAAACATGTTCATGTACATTTCAGCATTGTTGAACATTCCACTAAAGTTATCTTTTGTAGTCATGTTACTGAAATTTTTAGTCATTTCGCTGTATGCGCTATTCATGCTGTTCATCCAATTGTTATAGATGTTCATCATGTTGCTTTGTGCGTTTTTCATGTCTTCGTTCATATTGTTGTTCATCATGCCTGAGAAGTTAGACTGTACGTTATTCATCCATTCTTTAGCCATGTTCATTTGGTTTTCCATCCAAGTGTTGAAAAAGTTCATGCCGGTGTGGGCATCAGTGCCATTGTTTTGGTTAAAAAATGACATTTGTGAATCATACCATTTTTTAAAAAAATCTGAATTTAAATCCATATTAAGGGATTTTGCCATTTTTTCTGTAGCATTGGCGAAATTTTCAACGGCTTGTTTTTGTGCTTCTGCAAATGTGCCGAAGAGGTTGTTTGTGTTTTCCATGTATATATTTTGTTATTGTTTTTTACCCTGTTAAAAGCGGGCGCAAAATTAGTACAATTTGTTATAAAACAATATAGTATATGTTAAATTTGTGCAAATCGGGCAAAACCTTCGCCAGTACTGTATTAAAATCGAAATGATTTTTGTCAGCCGGTAGGTTGGAAGCATTAAAAACTGATTAAATTCTTCCCAAAATTAAAAATGGTTCCCTATTTTTTGCTCAACTTCCTACCCTATTTTTACTTCTAATTTTTGTGTATTAAATTTAAATTGTTTCCATGTATTCAATACTTTTTGGGATTAGACATTGACTAAAAAATATAACTGGCAGTTAATCTTGCGTATTTAAAAGGAAAAGTACCCCCAAATTAATACGCGGGTAAACCTGAATTGGGAAATTAGTATTCAACTATTCAATGTGTATATTGCGCAGCAAAATCTATTTTCAGAAATAGGTTACTCAATTACATCATCAAATCATATTCAACAAAAAACCATGGGACCAAAAGTAGGAGACATTTTTACACACGACATCAGTTACACACAAGAGCAAGTAAACATGTATGCTCAAATTTCGGGAGATACCAACCCGTTGCATGTAGATGCACAAGCAGGTAAAGACAGCATGTTTGGACGCAACATTATTCACGGACATTTCAGTGCCAGTGTATTTACCAAAATATTTGGTGTATTGTACTTTGCCGATGGGCATGTGTACATGAAACAAAGCTGCACGTTTTTAAAGCCGATGTTTGTAGACACACCTTATCAGGCGGTAATTACCGTAAAAGAAATATTTCCTGAGAAAAACCGTGTGCTCTTCGAAACCAAAGTGATTGACGTAGCTACGGGCGCAGAAACCATCGTAGGCGAAGCATTGCTGATGAACAAAAAGCAGTATATTTGGTAATTAAAAGCAGCTTATTGAAGTTGTTTTTATGTTTCTTCTGGTCGTTAGGCATGTGGTATAGTTTACAGGCACAATCCTTAGCAGATACAATTGAGATAAGAAAGAACAATGGTAATATTAGGTTTACTACCACGGATTAAAAATATCTCACGAGCAACTAGGGCAAATTGTAACAAGAAACGACTCAGCATACCAAATACATAAAAAGGCAAAAATAGAACACGGTGTAAGTGTGGCATTAGGTTTTGCAGGAGGATTTGTATTGGGTTGGGGAATTAGTTCATCATTTTTAGCAAATGAGTTAATGCCGGTGGGCTTGGCAAGCGGAATAACCCTAATCTTGATTGCTTTACCGTTTGATATAAGTCACGAAAAAGGTTTATTAAGAGCCACAATGGTATATAATGATTGCATTCGAAAGAAATATTCCACTCCTACTTATTAACTAAAATAATGAATAAAAAAAAGCAAC
>CAYSBE010000077.1:0-12532 GCA_964429245.1 uncultured Bifidobacteriaceae bacterium
TTACTTCAATTCTGTTTGATGTGACATCACAAATCTCGTTTCCTATAGTAGCGTGGTAGATTCCTGTATTACGTACTACGATGTAGTCCTTATCTTCATCTTGCATTAGCGAGTCGTTGAAATACCAATTAATATTTATTGGAAATTCTGGATCGTTTATAAAATTTGTAATGTGAATAATAACAGAATCATTTTCGCCTTCTAAAACAAATTTATCGTACTGTGTAATTAATTCATTTGGCATAGTTCTCAATTCAAAGCTATTTGTAGGTTTATAGCAAGCGTTAACTGTGTCAATCGTAGTAACAAAAACTAAATAATTTCCCGCCTCATACAAATTAAAGTAACTATTTGTAGTATTTTGTAAGTATTCATAATCCTCAATATTTGAGTTATACTTAAAAAGTAAGAAAGAGAAGTTACTGGCGTTTCGGCCATTGGATTGTATATTTAACTGGTACCCCGAGCCTGTTCCACACATATAATCATAGGAACTCAATGCTGGATTTCCTATGTTCACAACCTTAATTTTAAACGCTTTAGTCTCTTGCATTTTATTTCCTTGCGTTATCAAACATTTATATTCTAATAACAAATCATCTTTTAATTCTGAGTCAGTAAGATCAGGTGCATAAATATTGAATTTTGAACTATCTTGACTAAATAGTGTATCCCATCTTTCATAATTGGTGTTATATTTTAGTAGCTTATAATTCAAGTTCGTATCATTTGCAAACGTATGCGAAACTTGTAAATTGGTTCTTGCATTCTCACAAAGTATAGTATCTTGAATAATTAATTGTGGTTTTTGTACGATAAAATCAAAAATTCCATATAAATAATCACTCATTAAGCTATCATAAATGAACAACTTAAGCTGACCTTCATTTTTGGCCCTATACAATGCTTTTATTGAACTTAATTGGCTTAAATTTTGTACCGTTTTTGTTTCAATAATTGTATACAAATCATCGCTTAATACAAATAATTGATAAGTATACGGTGGTATACCCCAAGTTAAACTTTGTAATTCATCTGCATTAACATGAATAGTATCTAAAATAGATTGTCTAAAAATTGTTGGAGAAGAAATAGATATTTCCTCGTACAACTGTGATTTAGCCCCGAAATTACATATTGCAAAAATGGCAAGTAGTAATAGATGTTTCAATGTTCTCATAAAATTTTTTTGTGATTATCAAATTTGATTAAAAATGTTTATAAATTTGAAAGGTTATCCTTTAATATTAACAGGTTTACCAATTAAATACGGTTATGATATTAGACAGTACAAAACTCAAAAAAATAAGAGAGAGTAAACATCTCTCACAAGCACAAACTGCTGAATTAATTGGTTTATCTCAGGCCACCTACTGGGAATGGGAAAAATCTGATTCAAATGTAAAACTTGAAAATGTACTGAAACTTTGCAATGCATTTAATGTAGAAATCGAAGAACTTGCTAAAGATAACACAACAATAAACATCATTAATAACCAAAATCATAATAAGGATAACAGCCAAGCTGTTGTTGGTTTTGATATCAAGGTTACTCAATCAGATCTAATTAATGAACTAAAACAATTAAGAACAGAAATGAAAGATTTAATACAAGCACTCAACAAAAGAGATACTGAAACAGACCACCAATAACTACAACGCCATTGTTTCTTTAAACTTCACCGCTTGCCTACGGCTTACTTCTACCTTGGTGCCATCTTTCATATAAATCAAAAAACCTGAGTTGAAAAACGGCTCTATTTTGTCAATATAATTGAGGTTGATAATTTGTTGTCTGTTTGCCCTAAAAAAATGTTGCGGACTCAGGCGTTCATCCAATGCATTAAGCGTTTTGTGTATGAGTGGATGAAAATTTCCGAAATACACTTTGGCATAGTTGCCCACACTTTCAAACATGCGGATTTCACTCAACTTCACAAACCAACATTTTTCTCCATCTCTGATAAATACCTGTTCATGTATTCCCAATGTTTTTTCATCCGTGTTTTCATCTAAGCTGATTTGTTTTTTTACCCTTTGTACCGCTTCATGCAGCCTATTTTCTGCTATGGGTTTGAGTAAGTAATCCAATGCATTAAACTCAAAGGCCTTAATGGCAAATTCGTTGTAAGCAGTGGTAAAAACCACATGAGGAACATCTATTAATTCTTCTAACAAATCAAACCCGGTTTTCTCCGGCATTTCTATATCCAAAAAGATGAGCTGGGGCTTCAACTTGTCTATTAGTTGTATGGCTTCATCTACATTAGCCGCTTCACCTACTACCTCTATATCAGCAATAGCAGTAAGCATTTTCTGAAGTCCGGCACGTGCCAGCTTTTCATCATCAATTACAATTGCTTTAATTTTTTGCATACACGTCTTGATTTAAATTTTTGGGTAAGGATATCGTTACCTCCACCGTATCAGCATCCAATTGCCGAATATCAAAACGGTAATTGGTTGCATAGAGCATCGCCAAACGCTCAGTGGTATTTTGCAGCCCTACGCCATTAATTTCCTTTGGAGGTATATATATTCCGGTGTTGCGTATGGAGAGTTGAATGTTATCATCCATGCATTTAGCAGAAAGTTCAATGGTTCCGCCTGATTTGCTTTTTGCAATGCCATGCTTCACAGCATTCTCTACCAGTGTTTGTAACAAAAATGGAGGTATAGGTGTGTCTAAAGCGCATTGATTAATGTCTTCAATTACTTTTAGGCGTTCATCAAACCGAATATGTTCAATGGCAAGGTAATTTCTTACTGTTTGCAATTCTTCGCTGAGTGATACCGTTTTTTCTTTCCCGTTTTTCAATGAATTGCGCAATAAGTCTGAAAGCAAATTGATGGCTTTTTGTGCCGATGCCGGATCTACATCTACCAAAGTTCGGATACTATTTAGCGAGTTGAATAAAAAATGTGGATTCAATTGTGCCAACAAATTATGATACGCTGAATCGCGCATAGATGCAATTAATTGGTATTTCTCTTTTTCAGCTTGCAAGGAACGCTCCCAATATTGAAACAAGTGATAGGTAAGCGACCAAAGCAATATGTATTTACTCCAATTGAAAAGGTAATTGAAAACAATGGCCGGGTTATACTCAATCTGCCGAAAAATAGGATAGGTAATCCAATCGAGTGGAATATTGATGCCGGCCATCACAACCGACATAATCAATACAGCAATGGCTACTCTTGGAATCAATTTATAGCTTGGCATATTTAGCCATGCTGAACGAATAAGAAAAAGTCTGTACAAATGTGTGATAGCGATACCAAGAAAAATATTGACAATTCCGTTTACAATCAATAGCGGATAAAATCCATCTATCATCATGTAATTAGCCAATTCGAGGATGGTAAACAGTGACCACCCCCCAAATTGGCAAAGCCAATACAACCGTTCTTTTTTTTCAAAGTTCATGCAAGACTTTATGCTGATTTTTTGATGATAATTAAAGGAGCCCCAATAGCCAACTTAGAAAAGTGCACTTTGTTGGTTGCTGTTTTATCTTTTGATGTGGACTTATTGCATGTCTTAAATCCAAAAAAGCTGAATCCCAACAGCAGTATAAATATTTTTGTGTTTTGCATAAAGGTTGTTTTACTATTCGAATATATAGATTAGTTACCAAGTGGTACAGAATTTATATAAGTGGTAAAAGAGCCATACAAACGGAGCAAAAAAAGGGCATAAGAAATATACTGTGGAAAGCCCGATATGTATGGTTTAGAAAAAAAGCTCACATTTGAGAAAAAAAATATGATGATGGGAAAACAAACCTATAAACTCATTCCGGTTATTACCGTTTTTTTCTTCTGGGGATTTGTGGCTGCAAGCAATGACATTTTGATACCTGTATTTAAAGATGCGTTGCATTTGGCGCAGTGGCAATCGCAAATGATTTCCTTTGCCTTTTATATAGCTTACACCGTTGGTTCCTTGCTGTATATGGCTTATGCCTATTTTTCAAAACAAGATTTGGTTGAACAATTGGGATTCAAACGCGGATTAATGTTGGGTTTAATTATATCTGCTTGCGGCACCTTGCTGTTTTATCCCGCTGCCATATACAGTTCATTTTTGTTGATGATTATCGGCTTATTTATAGTTGGACTTGGGTTTTCATTACAACAAATAGTAGCCAATCCGTTAACCATCGCATTGGGCAATCCGGAAACCGGTTCTCAAAGGCTTAGCTTGGCGGGTGGTATCAACAATATAGGTACCACCATTGGACCCCTATTGGTAAGTTATGCCATCTTTGGGTTTATCAAATCTGAACAAACCGTTGCTGACTTAAATGCCGTGAAAATGCCTTACCTTATTCTTGGTGCTTCATTTGTGTTAATGGCTATTGTACTTCATTTTTCTTCGGTACCTTCATCCATTACAAAAGAAGATGATTCGCCAACTACAAAAACAGGAAGTGCACTTCAGTTTCCTCAACTTGTATTGGGGATGATTGCCATATTTGTGTATGTAGGTGTAGAAGTGTCGACAGCCAGCAACCTGCCCGAATTGATGAAACAGGAGTTGAATATGCCTACATCTTCGGTAGCACCTTATGTTTCTTTATTTTGGGCAAGCTTGATGATAGGTCGCTGGACCAGTGCAGCTGATGCCTTTGCCAACCGAATGGAAACACGCAAAATACTCCGATTCGTTATGCCATACCTTGCATTCGGATTGTTTTTATCGGTAAATGCATTTATGCAACAGGATGTGAGCATATTTTATGTTTATGTTGTTCCAATAATGATTCTTATTGCTGCTGATTTTTATTGCATGGGAAATCCTTCACGTCAGTTGCTCGTATTTTCCATGTTAGGAATAATATCTTTACTCGTAAGTATGTTTACACATGGCATGCTGAGTATTTATGCCGTGATATGTGTTGGGTTGTTCTGCAGCACACTTTGGCCATGTATTTTTACTATTGCAATTAATGGCTTAGGAAAATTTGTTACCCAGGGTTCGGGTTTTTTAATTATGATGATTATGGGTGGTGGAATTATCAGTTTATTGCAGGGAACATTGGCCGATGACAGTTTGTTGGGCATTAAACAAAGCTATTGGGTAGGCGTTTGCTGCTTTGCTTACCTTGCTTGGTATGCTTGGAAATTTAAGAAACCGCAAATGAGTGCAGAACAATCCTTATCACATTGAGACAAGAATACGGACTGATATTATATATTTGCTGAACAAACATGGAAACAGTTATTCCTATTATTATCATTAGTCTTGCTATTTCTGCATTTTTTTCGGGTATCGAAATTGCATTTATTTCTGCCAACAAATTACTCATTGAACTAAAAAATAAGCAGGGGGAATATACTGCGGGATTATTGTCGCCATTTGTTTCCAATCCATCAAAATTTATAAGCACTACACTTGTTGGAACTAATATTGGTTTGGTCTTGTATGGAATGAATATGGCCGATTTTCTGGATCCTAAGCTTAGTGGCTTATTACCCACTCTTTCACAAAACAGGTTTTTGCTCTTGTTCATTTCTTCATTGCTTTCAACTTTGGTGGTACTGGTTGTTGGTGAATTTATTCCGAAGGTACTTTTTCGACTGAATCCCGATTTTTTATTGCGGTTATTTATTGTTCCATTCCTTTTGTTCTACTATTTGTTTTGGCCTATTGTTCATTTTATCACCTGGCTGGCAAAATTGATTTTAAACAATATAGTCAAAGTACAGTTCAATGAAAGTACTCCTGTTTTTAGTAAAATAGATCTCGACAATTATATTACGGAAAACATGGAAGACCTGGAAGAAGATGCAGATGTTGATACCGAAATATTTAAGAATGCATTGGATTTTTCCAATATCAAAATCAGGTCGTGCATGACGCCACGTACTGAGCTGGTAAGTATGAATATTCAAGATAGTGTGAATGATTTGTACCAAAAATTTCTTGAAACAGGATTATCTAAAATCTTAATCCACCAAGGGAACGTAGACCATATCATTGGGTACGTACATCAAAAAGAAATGTTTAAAAATCCACAAAGCATTCGCTCTGTATTGATTCCCATAGAGATTGTCCCAGAAACAATGGCTGCTAACGAAGTACTGAACAAATTTACCCGCTCAAGCAAAAGCGTAGCGTTGGTAGTAGATGAGTTGGGAATTACTGCCGGCATAGTTACCATAGAGGATATTATGGAAGAAATTTTTGGCGAGATTGAAGACGAACATGATGTGGAGCAATTGGCCGAAACAAAAATCGGAGAGAAAGAATTTATTTTTTCGGGAAGACTTGATATCGATTATTTAAACGATAAATATGATTTGAACATTCCGGAAGGCGACTACCAAACCCTTGCCGGATATATACTTGCACGACATGGAAACTTTCCCTTGCGTGGCGAATCTTTTATGATTGATTGGTTTGAGATAACGGTTTTAGCTGTTGAGAAAACAAGAATCAATGAAGTAAGGGTTCGTATGCTTAAGTAATTGTAGTTGTAATCTTAATTGATTCTTTTTAATTCAAAATTCGGATATCCTTTTATCCCTTGATCGTTATAAAAATCAATAAACCTCATTTTGTAAACAGGATGCTCGGGAGATTTTTCCCTGATAATATAGTTCCAATTTTTCCTGCAAATATACCTAACACCTGATGCGGTAAAGTCAGGCCATTTCCATTCAAATCCTATGATATCTTGCCTACTTGTAAATGACATTTGCAATGCATGGGACTGGGTAATATCATTAAATGCCATAGAACTATCTACTGCAACTTCTACTTTGTGAGGATTGATATAAACACCTACAACAGTATATAGTAAGGGTGGAGAATATTCATAATATACCCAACGGTAACGTTTAAAACAAAAATGCCAATCTTGAATGTTGGGTTCGAAATTTAATGCTGTTCCACCATTGGTGTAAGTAAAATATACATGCAACTTTTGGTGGTCTTTAGGTATGGTAATCAGCTTGGAGTTATTTCCATTTACATCCGCAACTTCAACTTTGTATTTGTAGGCATCTACTTGAATAAACTTAATTTGAAAATACCTTTCAGATTCGGCAACACGCGCTCCTCTATCAATTATGTAAACGGTATCGTTTGGATGAAGTCCGTAGCATTTTGACAAAAAAATCGAATCAGGATGTCCGCTGGTTCTGTCCCAATGCCATGTATGTTGCGCAGGAGATACCTGACCAAATGCTGTTTTCCCTGAATTAGCTGCAAGCACTTCTCTGCCTCCATTCATCATCACCATTCGCCCATTTGGTCCTGATTCAAACTGCAGGTCCCATTGATTCATATCGGCAACAAATTGCTGACCGGTTTGAAGGTTATAAAATATTTGCCTGTCATAAGTTTCGCCCATCGGAATTTCTTTAAGCTCTACCCCTTCTGGTATTGGAGGCAATGTAACAGGCTCATCCTGCTTTTCACAAGATGCAAATGCAATTGTTGCTAAACACAAAAATATATTGGTACGTATATGACGCGTCATGATTTCCAAAAGATATTATATTTTAATGAAACGAAGAATGTTCTTCCCATAGCTGTTGCTGCTGAATTTGACGAGGAGGAATGTACACCTCCTGCGATACTGGCATCAACATTCTCAATATTGAGGATGTTTTTAAATCCAATTGTAGTTTCAAGTTTTTTACCGAAAAATGTTTTATTGGCAGTGACATCCCACAGGGTAAAGCCATTGATAAAGCCTTGTTCATATACCCCGTCAATCATGTTGTATTGATTGATGATAATGCGGCTGTTATATTTTATAAAACTCGAAAGGTTGACACCGTACTTAATTAGTTTATACGTGAGGTTGAATCGCACCTCATGGCTATAATTTACCGGTATATCTTGAATTTGTTCATTGTATGCAGAACGTGTTCCGGTGAAGGCATAACCCAACACATAAGTATAGTGTGGCGCACGGTATTCGGTATTGATGGTAGCTCCTGCACTTTGAAATTCGTTGATATTGAAATATTGTACTTCGGTAGATGATGAGCTTAATCTAACCAAATCAATTCGGTTTGTAATGTCATTGAAGAATACACCCGGCTCTACCCTAAATACCCTTTCAAACTTGCTCCATTGCATTTGCACATTCAGTTGATAATTGTTTGATGTTTCAGCATCCAAATTAGGATTTCCCTGAACATTATGACTTGGGTCTACAAAATCAAGATAGAGCTCTTTTAGCGAAGGTGCCCTAAATCCTTTGGCATAGGAAGCCCTTAGTTGGGTAAATGAGTTGATATCCCATTTCATATTTACCGAAGGCACCAACGGGGCGTTAAATTGTGTATTGTAAATATAACGTACACCCGGGCGAATAAGCAATCGGCTACTTGCTTTCCACTCCACACTTCCAAAGGCATTATAGTCATTCATCTGTTGCTTATCATTCAATATACGGTCGCCTTGGAAAGTTTCAAGATTTATCTCGTATCCTGCTTCATAGTTTAATCGGGCATTTTTTACATTGCGTGATACCGAGCCCCTGCTCATCCAAAGCTTATTGTAGGAGGTATCTTGCATTTCATCACTCGGAATGAGTTGTTCTTCGAGTGAAACTAAATCTTTTCGATAAGAATTGCGTACACGTCTGTAATTATTATATGATGCCACAACATTTGCAGTGTAATGATTTGCAAAACGTTGGTTATAAAAAATGCTGTGCGCTTGCCTGTTTGTGAAATAGTACTGATCGATGGCATACGCGCCCCAAGGTGAGATAACTCCTGAATCTTTATTGGTTACTTTTTCATCAAATGCTTGAAACTGATAACGGATAGATGCATTTTTAAATTGACGACCAATGGATGCATCACCGAAATACTGCTCTCTTGGTTTCCAAAGTTGATTGCGGGTATCTGTAGGAGTGTTGTACCCATCAAAATAATTGCGCGCGCCATTCAACTGCACATTCCATTTCAAAATGCTAAATGAGTTGTTCAACCCAATATTGTATTGGCCAATAGTTTCATAGTAAGTAGTGAGTTGCGAGGTATATACCGGTTTTACATCTTTCTTGGTTATAATATTGATTACCCCACCCAAAGCATCCGTTCCAAAGTTCACACTCATCGGGCCTTCCACCATTTCAATCCTGTCAATCCGATTTACGTTGATTTGGTTTAAATCAATGGCTCCTCCTTCTCGACCAATCACAGGTACACCATCTACCATGATTTTAATATTTTGCCCTCCTATGCCTTGAATGTTCAATCCACTGCCAAGCACAGGATCATTATAAATACGTACGTTAAGCTCATTCTGTAAAACTTGACCAATATTTACAGCTCCTTGCAACTCGATTCTGCGTGTATCAATCACTTTGACTTTGTAAACTGATTGGCTAATACTTCCTTCTCCATATTGTCCGGTAACTATTACGTCATCCATTTCGTGTATCGCTGATGAGGTATCGGTTTGGGCATGCCCATATAAAACAATATTTACTGCAATTGCAGTAAATATTGTTTTGAGAAAATGATATGAATGATTAAAGTACAATGTTTAGTTTACCATAAAACGAACAGCCTTCGTTCCTTCGTTTGTTTGAATATGAATAAAGTACATTCCATTTCTGTAATTGCTCACATTCAATTTTCCGTTAAATCCGTCATTAGATTTATTGACTGTGGTTGTTTCAATAATTTTACCCGTTATGTCGTAAACCGAAATAGTTGCAATTGTTGAAGCCGAATTGAAATTGTATTCCAATACGCTGTTTGCAGGGTTAGGAAATACATTGATATCGAAAGCTGCCATTTGCTGGCTCCGCAATCCAACTGGTGGCAATGCTTTTGCAACCAATGATTTATTGAAAACCGTAATTTGTGGATTAGGCCCGGTGAATTTAGTAAATATCAATTTGAAAGCGGTGTCAACCATGCCCTGAGCTTTTACAAAGAAACTTAACGAATCAATTAAATCCCAAGGAGTTGAGCTAGGCGGACCTTGAGGAGATACTTTCCAATCCCAACCAATATTACTGATACGCGATGTCATTAAAGGCGAAGCTATATCATATGCTATTGAATCATTTAAAAATCCTGCAAACTTTGTAGAAACAACCGTTGGGTGTTGAAGAATTCCAGTTACGGTATAGAAAGTATCAATGCCAAATGCATTTACTTTGGTAAAATAACGGCTCCACACTAAATGCCATGGAGTTGACGGCTCACGGTCAATAACCGTGTTAGTGGTGATATTGTAGTAAGCAAATAACTTGCCTTGAAAATCTGATTTATCAATGAAAATGGTGTTGCTGTCGGTACCGTCAAGATTTGCTATCACTGCGTACCATAAGGTATCAAAAATCAATTTTTCTACCCTAAATTTTTTGAAAGTTGTGTTTGGCCCATTGGCAATACGAATTAAAAATGTTTTTGTTCCGTCAATATCTCTGGTCGTCATGCTATAATTTCCCCAACCAAAATTGAAGGCTTGTACATTGTATCCTTGGTTGAAAGCACCTATATCCCAAGAGCTATCGCTATCATGAGGCCTTGTCCATGATCTCCATCCTGCGGTATCAAAACTACTCCAATTTTGGGCTGTTGCGGGCATATACACATTTACGCCCCTTGCTTCATTGATGCGAACTGCAGCTGCTCGAGCCACATTCATTGGGGGCATGGCTGAGCGCACTGCAAATGACAAATGCCAATTGGTATTGCGGACAGTGTCTTTGGCACCTGTCGATAAATTATAATATACATCAAGTGGATAACTTGGAAATCCGCTTCCCATTGATATAGAATCTTCTGTAACTTGTGAGAATGATGCAGTTGAGAACAGAACTGCAATAATTAGTAATAGTTTACGCATATTTATATGATTTTAAGTTTTTAAAAAATATGGCGCAATGTTACAACACTATAGCCCCACTTCACAGCGTAAGCAAAGGAAATGCGTGAAGTTGACAAGGCTTTGACAAATCAAAAATCCTAATTGATTTTTATCATACTTTGGGTAATCAAAAGCAAACAATATATTCGAATCCTTTATTGAATAAATTCATATGAACAAGCTGATTCAAACTAAGTGGTTTCCGCATGTGGTGGCCGTAATTATTGGTTTTTTTGTTATCTACGCCTACATGAATCCAGTACTTTCGGGCAAAGTGCTAAAACAATTTGACGTAAAACAGTGGCAAGCAACTTACCATGAAATTGCTGATTTTGAAAAAACCAATGGCGAACGCACGTATTGGACTAACAGCATATTTGGCGGGATGCCCAATTACTTGATTGGTCCAACCTATAAAAACAACTTCACCAACAGCATCAGCTTAATGCTGAGCAAAATTTTACCCAACCCAATTGACACGTTATTTCTTCTTTTTATCTGTTTTTACATCCTCTTATTGGCATTTGATGTGGGTGCATGGTGGGCTGTTGCCGGTGCGCTGGCTTTCATGTTCTCTACGTTCAATTTTATCAATATTGATGCCGGACACGTAGGGAAAGGAAATGCCATAGCCTATATCCCATTGGTACTTGCAGGTATTCAAATCACACTTAAAAAGCATCGCCTTTTAGGTGCGCTTATGACAGGTATTGCGCTTTCGTTTCAGCTTACGGCAGGTCACTTGCAAATAACCTATTACCTCATGATGATGATTATGGTGTGGATGGTTGCAGAGATTATCATTGCCGTTAAGGAAAAAACCATAAAGAATCTTGTATTTTCAGGAATATACCTAGCAGTGGCTGCAGTTGTGGGAGTTGGCACATATGCCACCAGTTTGATGGCTACTGAAGAGTATGGCAAATACAGTATACGCGGACAAAGTGAACTTACCAAAACCGCACAAGGTGACGATTATGCAGACGTAAAATCAAATGGTTTGGACAAAGATTATGCGCTACAATGGAGCAACGGAACAGCAGAACCATTAACCATTCTCATTCCAAATTTTTACGGAGGTGCCAATGCTGGCGATCCACACACACACGAAATACTAACCAAACATTACAAACAGGCGGGAATTGGCATGGCAAAAGAGTTAGCGACTGGAGCACCTGCTTATTTTGGCGAACAACCCTTTACAGCCGGACCTATTTATTATGGCGCAGTGATTTGTTTCCTTTTTGTGTTGGGCTTGTTCATCATCAGAAGCCCGATGAAATGGTGGATTCTTGGGGTTTCAGCATTGGCTATTTTGTTATCAATGGGAAAAAATTTTATGGGACTCACTGATATATTCTTTTACAATTTCCCGCTTTACAACAAATTCAGGTCGGTTACATTTATTCTTGCAATTACCCAAACTACATTTCCTTTATTGGCTTTGTTGGCAGCCAAAGAACTAAGCGAAACCAAAATGCCATTGGCTGAACTTAAAAAGAAAATACTTTATAGCTTAGGTGTAGTAGGCGGAATTTGCTTGGTATTTATATTGATGCCGGGACTGGTTTCTGTTAATGCCGAAGTTGATGAACAAATGATAAAAGCAAATTACCCCATGGATGTAATCTATGCCGGACGTGAAAAACTTAGACAATCAGATGCCATTCG
>CAYSBE010000078.1:0-12526 GCA_964429245.1 uncultured Bifidobacteriaceae bacterium
TTTAAATATTTTTTGCCATAAGTAGAATGAATAAAGCCATCGTACAATTGTTTGCCAAATAGCTGATCAAGAGCAAACCAACCTGTGTTTAATACTTGTTGCTCGATAAACCAATACGTGAGTTTATATTTTCTTTGGGTAAGCGTTAACTCTATAGGTGTGTAATAATCTACTTCGGATCCGGCAAAGTTTTTAAACGCGAGTAAATAAGTATTAATAGCTGCTGATGTATCTTTCTCGTATAACTGTAACTCTGCATCATTTATAAGTTTATAATAGTCTAAATAGTTTGCCTTTTTATTTTGTGCAAAAGTTATACTACAAAACAAAACTGTAGCAATTAGAAATAGTAGTGTCTTGGATTTTCCTGTTGAGTGCATGTTCAAATTTATTAAAGATTAGAATCATTTATCAAATGGTATATTATTCTTTTTAGCCAATCAATATATTCTTGCGGCAACTTGTATCCATTTATTAAAGCAGTTTGCCACAAAGGTGGCAGACCAATAGCGGTGCGCCTTTCGTCTACATGTTCAATATCATCGGGTGGTTGTATATACCAAGTATTATCAGATGCAGATGATACTAATGTGCCAAAGTTTTGATGAAATTCCATTAAACTGCGTTCGGGGTTATATTTATGATTAAGTAAATAATCTGTAAGCATTGCATATTCAATGGGTGGAATTTTGCCATTTATTAACGCAGAATCCAAAATAGTTTTTGCAACATCGTTATGCCTTAGCAGAAAATAGAAAAGTGAAGTTGAATACTCCCCTATATCATAGCTATCGGGGAAATTATGTTTTTTAATTAAAGATACTAGAAAAGGAGATACAATGGCTGAGTCGTATTGTTTAGCAAACACAAAATTCTCTTTAAATGTTTTACCATTAATTGCACTAAGTTGATTTCTAAATAGTAAATCATTAAAAAACAAGTGTTCTACATCAAATAAATCTCTATTACGATTTAGGTTTCTAGAGAGAAATAGCAAATAACAACTATCTTCATTAATATTAATTGGTGGGTAGGTTAGGCTGAACTTAGCAAGCTTCAAATCATTTAAAATATGGTCATAATAAACTCCAAAATGTATTATCATCTCTTTAACAACTTTCGCTATTTGATCTTTATTGTTTAAGCCAATGTAACATTTTAGCGTACTTAAATATGCTGCATAATAGGGTCTATTAAAGGTTGTTTTTTTAATCTCGTTAAGTGCTTGTGCATATTCCTTTTTAAAAATATGATACTCTGCTGAGTTAATTAAGCTATAATTTAACCTGAGTGCTTGTGGCAAGGTAATGGCAGCTTCTGATTTAATTTGGCTAATACCAATTAATATAAAAGCCGATAGTTTGAATAAATAGTTTTTCATGATTGCAACATAACTATTGGATAGTTAAATTTTACTAGCCAGTGGGACCCCGTTCACGCGGACGTGCCGTCCGTGTGAACGGGTAGCTGGCTTTATTTAGATAATCAAGCCAACTAATAGCATCATTTGTAGTGTTATCATTAGAAGTTGATATCATTAAAATCCAATTATTCATTACAATAAAGATGATTTAATTCAAAATCTATATAATATTCTGGTAAGTTAAGGCCATATAAAATAACTTCATAATATAAGCTAGGAAGACCTACTTGCTTACGTTCTGAATCAATTCTTTTAAAATCAAGATCATTACTGTAATAGGTTGGTAGTAAGTAAGTGTAAAATTTTTGATTTTTATAAAGCACCTGCGACCTATTGTCAGATATCATAGTGCTAAGCAAATTAAATTTACCCAAACATAGCTCATTGTATGTAATTATATCAGCATATGTGGAGGTATCGTACCTAGACAAATGTAAGGCGAGAATGTAGTAATTTTTAAAATTGTAACGAATAATATCACAGTTTTTATCTTTCCTCACTATTCGTACTAAATTAGAAGTGTTTATCGAGTCAATTATTTTCCAAATATTTTGAGATATACTGTCTTTATTTGAGAATTTTGGGGTGATTAAATCGTTTATTGTTACCCTTGCAAATTGGTCAAGGGCTACCATTTGAGTCAAAGTTTCATTATACTGTAAAAGCCTTTTTTGTAGTTCTGAGTTTATTACAAATTCTACAATTGTAGTATCAAATATTTTTTTGTGCTTCTTGTATATAAAGTTAAACTTTGATTCTTTATTAGTAATCTCAAGAACCAATTTGCTGTAATCACTCTTTAAATATTCAACATAATATTTCTCAGTTAATAAGCTATCTCCCATAATAAGATACAAGTCTGCTAAATGGTAGCATAATTCCGAGTTCAATATATTATCAGTTACAACTTTTTTTGATGATTCTAGTTGTTTTAATGCAATCAGAGCACATTTGTATTTTGCTTTATCTTTATAAAATTTACTTTCTGAAATTTTATTATTGAAATCATATAAAGTTTCGATATCGAAACTTTGACTATTTGCTTTCAAAAAGAACAAAATTAATATTTGTAATATTTGTAATTTATATGTCATTTCATTAATGAAAGATGATCCCAGGTTCAAGTATTCGGAACCAATAACCTGAAACGCGACTTAAGTCTAAATTGAATTTTTGTCTATCTAATTGTTTATATGCAATTTATTTTTTTTCATTTCTCTTTGCGGTTTATCAATCAAAACCTGCTAAAAACTTTAATGGTTTAAAAATAAAATAAATTGTTTACAGTTTATAACGCTAAAATTTTCAAGTAAAGGTGGGTGGTGTCTCACGCATTATATGGCTAGTCCCACTTGTGCGGGATGTGCAGGAACGGGGGGCGCTTGAGAGAACTATAACCTATGACAACAATCTTACATAATTGCTGTTAACACACAATGCTCAAGCTTTGCTATACGCATTTTTATTTATCTTGGCAGACAGTTTAACGCTACGCAATCGGCAACTAATGCAAGGTTGCAAAAACGATTTTTACAAATAGTGTATTATGTTTTTACTTTAAAAACATACGATACGTAGAGCAATCCCCAACCATACTTACGTATAAATTTTTAAAACACCTTTAATTGCTTCTGCACAGCGCTCGCCATCCATTGCGGCACTAACAATGCCACCAGCATAGCCTGCACCTTCGGCACAAGGATACAATCCTTTTACTTGCGGATGTTCAAGTGTATCTTTATCTCTCGGAATACGCACCGGTGATGATGTGCGTGATTCTGTAGCCACCATTACAGCATCATTGCTCACATAGCCTTTGAGTTTTGTACCAAATACTTTCAACGCATCGCGCAAACTAGCGGCCACAAAATCAGGTAACACACTGTATAAATCATGTGGCTGAATGCCGGGCAGATAGGAGCAACCGGGGAGAGTGGCTGAGTTTTTTTTGTTTACAAAATCCAATACACGTTGTGCCGGAGCTTGCAGTGATTGTGTTGCGGTAAAACAATTTTGTTCGACCATGGACTGAAATTTCATCGCAGCAAGTGGCCCATATTGTTCAAATGGCTTAAAATCTTTGGGTTCAATACTTACCACAAGTCCTGAGTTGGCAAACTCATTATTGCGCTTGCTGGGGCTCCAGCCGTTTACCACAATTTCGCCCGGATTGGTTGCAGCCGGAGCAATAATACCGCCCGGACACATACAGAAAGAAAATACCCCGCGCCCAAGTGATTGATTTACGATGGAATAAGATGCAGGCGGCAAATACTCGCCCCGCAAATCGCATTTGTATTGGATGGAATCAATTAGTGACTGTGGGTGTTCTATCCTTACACCCAATGCAAATGGCTTGGCTTCAATCAATATGTTTTTGTGATGAAGCAGTTCAAATATATCTCGAGCAGAGTGGCCTGTTGCCAAAATCAACTTTGAAGTAGTTATGGTTTCTTGCTCGTTAATTACAACCGATTTTACTTCACCTTTATCAACACAAATATCGGTGAGCTTACTTTCAAAATGCACTTCACCGCCATAAGCAATAATGGTTTCACGCATTTGTGTGATAATTCCGGGCAATTTATTTGTGCCAATATGTGGATGGGCTTCATACAAAATTTTTGGATCGGCACCATGTTTGACGAAAAGTTGTAAAATGCGTTTTACATCGCCTCGCTTATTTGATCTTGTATATAATTTCCCATCACTGTAAGTGCCAGCACCACCTTCACCAAAGCAATAATTCGATTCAGGATTTACGGTATTGAAACGAGTTATCAATGCGAGGTCGCGCCTTCGGGCTTTTACATCTTTTCCCCTTTCAAAAATAATAGGCTTGATGCCGAGTTCAATTAGTTTGAGTGCGGCAAACAACCCTGCAGGTCCCGCTCCAATGATAACAGCATGTGGAGCTTTTGATACCTCTTTAAATGGAAATTCGAAGTTGTTATCAGGTGGATTTTCTTGCACATAAATATCGAGCTGAAGATTGTACCGAATAGGTTTTCTACGTGCATCCAGTGATTTACGTAAGATCCGAATACCGGTAATATTTTTAATTTCTAATTGGGTAATGACCTGTTCTTTAATTAGTTCGTCAGTTACGCAATCTTCGGGCAACAAACTTATTTCTATGGTTTTTATCATGTAGTTAGGTACTTATCCTAAAATTGTGGGAAACAAAAGTCTTGAAAAAATTGGTCATTTTATAATTTCGAGCCTTCAATTCATAAATCTTATGGCAGAAATTCAAGACTTAGAAAAACACGCATCACAAATTAGAAGAGATATTTTACGTATGGTGCATGGCTGCAAATCAGGTCATCCGGGAGGCTCGCTTGGATGCGCAGATTTTCTAACTGCCTTATATTTTCAATTGATGGAACACAATCCGTCTTTTGCAATGGATGGTAAAAATGAAGACATTTTTTTCTTGTCTAACGGTCATATTTCTCCAGTTTTTTATAGTGTTTTGGCACGTTCAGGATATTTTCCAGTAAAAGAATTGGCTACATTTAGAAACATTAATTCAAGGTTGCAAGGTCATCCAACTACACATGAGCACCTTCCCGGAGTGAGGATTGCTTCTGGTTCTCTGGGCCAAGGAATATCAGTGGCATGCGGAGCTGCTCTCTCCAAAAAATTGAATG
Organism: uncultured Bifidobacteriaceae bacterium; assembly: GCA_964429245.1. Lineage (GTDB taxonomy): Bacteria > Bacteroidota > Bacteroidia > UKL13-3 > UKL13-3 > CAYSBE01. The sequence continues at coordinate 5,077 of CAYSBE010000078.1, forward strand.
GCGATAAAAAGATAGTGTATGCTTTAATGGGTGATGGTGAAATACAAGAAGGTCAATGCTGGGAGGCTTTTATGTTTGCTGTTCATCATAAAATTGATAACCTCATCGTTACCATTGATAGCAACGGTCAACAAATAGATGGTTCAACTACTGAAGTGGGAGGCATTGATGCAAAAGGCATCGAAGCAAAATTGAAGGCATTTGACTGGGAAATTCTTCATATGGATGGACATGATATGCAGCAAATTATAAATACCATGACGAAAGCTAAATCGATGACAGGCAATGGAAAGCCTATATTTGTGATTATGAAAACTGAAATGGGTTATCCTGTAGATTTTATGATGGGTTCGCACAAATGGCATGGAGTTGCTCCTAATGATGAACAGTTGCAAACCGCATTGGCACAACTTCCCGAAACACTTGGAGATTACTAATAATTCTTTATTGAAACTGTTTAAGTTACTATATATAATTTTTCTTTTGTCGCTCGGCAATTCAGTATTTGCGCAGCAAAAGGTAAAAACCCGCATTCTCTTTGTTATGGACTGCTCCGGCAGTATGTATGCACGCATGGAAAAGGAATCCCGTATTGATGTTGCAAAACGTTTAATGGCAAAGTTAATGGATAGTTTGGCCCTGATACAGGATGTAGAAGTAGCATTGAGACTTTATGGACATAGGCAAACACCAGCACAGTGGGACTGTCAGGATACAAAACTTGAAGTACCATTTAAACCAAAAAATCATAATGAGATAAAACAAAAAATCAGGTCGATAACACCCAAAGGAACTACACTCATTGCCTATTCATTGCAACAAGCAGCCTATGATTTTCCTCAAGAACCCAAAGTTCGAAATGTATTAATTTTAATTACTGATGGAATTGAAGAATGCAAAGGCGACCCATGTGCAGTATCAGAAGCGCTTCAAAGTAAAGGAGTTATTTTACGTCCGTTTATTATAGGCATTGGATCAACGGAAGATTTTAGGTCAGCATTTGAGTGCGTAGGCAGATATTATGATGCAAATACAGAAGAGTCGTTCGAAAATGTGTTGAAAGTGGTAATTAGCCAAGCTATGAATAATACCACAACTACCGTAAACTTACTTGATGGATTTAGCAGACCTACCGAAACAAATGTGAACATGACGTTTTACGACAGCAGAACAAACCAGCTTTTGTATAACTTCTACCACACCATGAATGAAAAAGGTAAGCCTGATACTTTATTTATTGATCCCATATATACCTACCGATTGGTGATCAATACAATTCCACCCGTTACAAAAAATGATATACAAATTGCTGCAGGCAAGCACAATACAATAGGTGTAGATGTTCCACAAGGAACTTTACTTATTAAACAAACAGGGCTCACCGTTTATCCTGATTTGAAATGTATTATCAAAAAAGCAGGTGATGAAAAAACACTTCATGTATTAAATGTAAATACATTAGAGAAAATGCTAACCGGTAATTACGATTTGGAAATATTGACTACTCCACGAATCATTCAGCGCAATATTGAACTAAAAGAAAACCATACAACCACGCTTGAGTTGGCCCAGCCGGGTAAGCTTATGATTGTTGCATTTAACCAGCAATACATTGCAGACATATACCAAATGGTTAGAAATGAACAGTACTTTGTGTCACGCATACCAATAGAAGGCCGCCATACCAATATGGTCATGCAACCCGGGAAATATAAAATTGTTTACCGTGCAAAAGGTTCTTACCGATCAGCACAAACTTTTGAAAGAGAATTTGAAATAAAACCTGGTTCAGCTACCAATATGACTTTTTAGCAACGACAAATTTAGAAATATGAAAACATACGAAATACATAATGTAAAAGATACCCGCTCAGGATTTGGTGCCGGTTTGCATGAATTAGGCAAATCAAATCCAAATGTTGTGGCATTGTGTGCCGATCTTACCGGTTCATTAAAAATGGATGCTTTTCAGAAAGATTTTCCTGAGAGATTTTTTCAGGTTGGAATAGCTGAAGCAAATATGATGGGCGTGGCTGCAGGTTTAACCATTGGTGGTAAAATCCCATTTACAGGTACGTTTGCGAACTTTTCAACGGGTCGTGTATATGACCAAATTCGTCAGTCTATTGCTTACTCTCACAAGAATGTAAAAATATGTGCCTCACATGCCGGACTAACTCTTGGCGAAGATGGAGCGACACATCAAATACTTGAAGATATAGGTATGATGAAAATGCTGCCCGGAATGGTGGTCATCAACCCGTGCGACTATAACCAAACAAAAGCGGCTACCATTGCAATTGCTGCATACGAAGGTCCTGTTTATTTACGTTTCGGTCGACCTGCAGTTCCTAACTTTACTCCTGTTGATCAGCAATTTGAAATTGGTAAAGCGGTGATGTTAAATGAAGGATCAGATGTAACAATCATAGCAACTGGTCACCTTGTTTGGAAGGCAATTGAAGCGGGCCATTTACTTGCCGAAAAAGGTATACATGCAGAAGTTATTAATATTCACACCATAAAACCTTTGGACGAAAAAGCCATTTTGGCTTCTGTAAAAAAAACCAGGTGTGTGGTAACTGCTGAAGAACATCAAATGAACGGAGGCCTGGGTGATAGTGTTGCACAATTGCTTGCAAGAAACTTGCCGTTACCATTAGAAATGGTAGCTGTAAATGATACTTTCGGTGAGAGCGGAACACCGGACGAACTCCTTATCAAATATGGCCTTGACAAAGTTAATATAGTTGACGCTGTTCAACGTGTGCTGAAAAGAAAAGCATAGCCTATGTCATTTTCACCTAAACGTATTGCACTTATTGTTGCAGGTGGTAGTGGTTCAAGAATGCATTCTGAAGTGCCAAAACAATTCTTATTGCTAGATGGTAAACCAGTATTGATGCATACCATTGAACAATTTGAAATGTGTGATGAACGTGTAGTAGTTTTGCCCGAAACACAAATTACACAATGGGAAGCCTTATGTGCGGTCCATTCATTTACTGTTTCTCATCGCATTGTTTCCGGAGGATCTTCACGATTTCAGTCTGTATTTAACGGATTGAACACACTATTAAATGAAGATGCATTGGTTGCCATTCATGATGGTGTTAGGCCATTCATTGGCAAAACAATAATTGATAACACGTTTGAAACTGCAACCAAATTTGGAAACGGTATTGCAGCAGTAAAAACAAAAGACTCTATTCGAATTTTAACAGATAGTGGAATATCCAATAATATTGCCCGCGAGAAGGTATACCTGGTGCAAACTCCGCAAACCTTTAACTTGAAACGAATAAAGGAGGCATATTTATTTGCTAAAAATCCTGAACTCTTCACAGATGATGCATCAGTAATGGAAGCTTTCGGTGAACACATCCATTTAGTTGAAGGGGATTATCGAAATATCAAAATCACTACACCCGAAGATTTAATTATTGCAGAAACATTTATTAAAATGCGATAATCACCACCTGCACCTGTTAGGTCCATTTGGTTGAATTGCCCGAAAGGATGCATATTTATACCACCATTTACTATCGGCATAGGGTGATTGCATTAAATCATTTATTTGTATGGTATCCGAATGGTCAATTACAATTGCTCTGTTATTGCCCTGTTTGTTTCGTTTTGCTGTTGCTATGCGGTAAGCAAATTCACTTTTCGGAATAAACATGCCGTCTATTCTCAATACTGCGTTTTGTTTTTGGAGTAAAGAGTCAATTTCTACTACGTATAGTTGGTTTTCTTCCCAATCAGTTAGTTTAGTAAATCGTGTATTGATTAAAAGGTGGTTGCTTCTGCTTTTTTCTGTAATTAAATTACTAAACATGGTTAGGTTTCCCGTGTTTCCAAAACCCAAATATGCACGCATAGTCCACGCAGTTAAAAGTATAAAAATAAAAAATGAAACACGTTTTATATCCATCGGTATTTTAGAAAAAGATGTGTTGTTTTTATACATTTCATACATCAATAAAATCAGGCCAATATTGAAAATAAGTCCTTGAGCAAATAACCGCTTATTGATATGAATATTAAATTTTTGTAGCGCGTATAATGTAAACATCGCAGCAAACGAAATGATGGCATATGTTCTTACACCGCTTGATATCTGTGCCAATTTTTGTGGAGACACTACTGAAACAATTAGGAGTAAGATACCAAACGATCCAAAATTTGACAAACCTGCTAAAGCGATGTATACATGAAAAATAGCAATGCCAAGAGCAGCAGCCAGCCTTGTGCGATAGAAAAACAGTCCAAAAGGTAACACCAACTCTGTAAATAAAGTTGCCCATTGCGAAGCTTTGGTAATTGAAAATACGAAAGCATCATCAATATTAAAAACATGGGAGAATATTGAATTGACAAAGTTTACGCAGGAAACAGTTGGGTTGAAGAAGTCATGGTTGAGTTTATGAAATCCTGCATAAAAATAAATACAAAAGGCAAATACAATGCTTGATGACCTGATGAATACAAGGAAATCATCAATGCTGTTTTTCCTGAATATAAAATAACCTGAAACCAGGTTTAACATATACAGAAGCTCCAGATTTGCATGGTTATCTATCCTAGGAAAGTGCGATGCCACAAATAAGAAATTGCAACTAAGCGCAATAATGGAAATAATCAATCGGCCTCGGGTAAGTATTAATAATGCATTGGCTACCAACAATGGAAAAATGATAATTGCTTTGTCCCATTTGAATACATAGAAATGCATACTTGCCGCAATGGTAAGGAGCCAAAGTAGATTGGTAATTGGCATCAATCGACTGTTAGCTATACTACGCTCAAACTGTTTTAGCATGTTGTCAGTATGTCATCATTCGCCAAATAGTCCTTTTTTTCCCCATTCAGCAATTTCATTTTCATTCCATAGCTCAGGGAAAAAGATGCGTTTTTGAAAACGTGGAGGTAGATATTTTTGCCAATTGGTGCCTCCTGTGGCTGCAATATCTTGGTCGGGTTTGTGTAAATACCTGACGGCTGATTTGTAGTGCATTAACGGCCAATAAACGTTTACATGTTCATCAAAAAGTTTTAACTCAGCAATGAGTTCCGGATGATGTTGCTTTTCTTCAGATAGGCTTTTGTAAATCTGCCAGATGTTTTTGTCTTGGTAGTCATTGGCTAATTTGATAAACTCATTAGCATACTTTTCAATAAATTGCGAAAGGGTTAGTGTTTGTTTGCCTGTTGTAATTTCAGTAGCGCCATATTTCCAATAGATTTCCTGAAACATTTCTTCTATTGTAGATGATGCGGAAAAGTTTATCCGTTTATCTTTATCAACCAGGTTTATAAAATCGGTAGCACAAATCTCTACCATTCGGTATTGTGCCGATTGGAAACCACTTGCCGGCAACAAACTCATCCTAAACTGAAGAAACTGCTCCCTATCCATTCCATTCACCATGATTTCGAAGGAATGTGTTAGGTTCCTGAAATAAGCATTTATTCGCTTAAGCCTTGATATGAAGTATAAAGGTGTGATATAACCCTTTAATTCTCCAATTTGTTGAATTTCATGCAGGCATAACTTAAAGTACAATTCTGTTATTTGATGATAAACAATAAATATCATCTCATCTTTAACTGGTGTTCGTGGCTTTTGTAGAGTGAGTAGCGTATCAACATGTATATAATCCCAATAGTTTATATAATCTGCATGCAGCAGGCCTTCCAAGTAAGATTTTAAATCTTGCCCCGATTTGCTGAATTTCTCTTCCAACAATATCAAAATGTCTATAATCGGTTGATCAATTTTCATTGGCTAAGTAAATGGTGTTTCAAATATTTCAAAATCAGGAAGTAATATATCTTTTTCAGATAAAATGGGATGTTCAATTTGCCAATTAATTTTCAAAGATGGACTGTTCCATAATATTCCACCCTCTGAAGCTTTATTATAGATATGCGTACATTTATAATGGAATATCGTATTGTCATCCAATGTAGAAAACCCATGTGCGAAACCTGGCGGAACCCATAGTATCAATTTGTTTTCAGCATTTAGTTCAATCGAAAATGATTTTCCGTAGGTAGGAGAATGTTTTCGTATATCTACAATCACGTCCAAAACCGAGCCAGTAACTACCCGAACCAATTTACCTTGGGCATGTGGAGGCGCCTGAAAATGCAAACCCCTTACGGCCCCTTTTTGAGATAATGATTGGTTATCCTGCACAAATTCTTCGGAAATACCTGCCTCAGTAAATTTATTCTTATTATAAGGCTCATAAAAGTATCCCCTGGAATCAAAAAATACCTGAGGTTCAATAACTAATGGGCCTTCAATCTCAATTTTTTTAATTTTCATACATTAATCCAGAATAGCAAAACTATAAAAAAATGGCAAAGTACACAGATGTGGAAAGTCAATATGTTGGCGTTATACATCGAAAAGTTATTTTTGTTGAGTCTACATTATGGAAACAAAAGAAAAAAAATCAAATAGCGGAAGAATATACTACATCATATTCATTCTGTTACTGTTGGTAAGCAATGCAATTTTTGTATACAATTACTTTACTACCGATAAAAAATTAGTAGAGAAAACCGAAGAGTTATTTGAAACAGATTCCGTTCGAGCAGAAATCGACCGAGAATTATTGCTAACCACGCAAGAACTTGATGAGTATCGAGGTAAAAATGAAGAATTGGACGCCTACCTCAAGCAAAAATCTGATTCCATTGCCGAGTTTGCACAACGAATAAATGTGTTACTTCGCCAAAACCGATTGACCAAAGCACAATTAGATTCCGTTTACCAGGAGTTAGATCAATTGAGATACTACAAAAGAAAATACCTGAATCAAATAGATTCATTGTCCAATCAAATATCCATGTTAAGCAGTGAAAACCGCAACCTGAAATCCAATATCAATCAGGAAAAGCGCAAATACGAAGAGCTGAATATGGAAAATATAAAACTTAACAACAAAGTAGCAGTTGGTGCAAAATTAAATACAGAGAATATTTTGGTTACCGGAATTAAAGCAAGAACCAGCGGCAAGGAAAGAGAAACCAATAGGGCCTCACAAACCGAAAGACTTAAGATTACATTTATTATCAAAGAGAATTATGTGGCAGATATTGGCAAGAAAGAAATATTCATAAAAATTTATGGTGCCGATGGAACCACTATTTATAATGAAGCATCTGGTTCGGGTGTGTTTAAGTTCGAAGGTACAGAATCTTTGTATTCAACTAAAAAAGAAATTGACTATAGCCAAGAGCAGCAAACTGTTAGCGTATACTGGGACAAAGGATCAGAGTTTGCAAAAGGAAAATATAAAGTTGATTTATTTTGCGAAGGTCTTCGCATTGGAACTACAGATTTTGAATTAAAATAATTATGACAAGCGAACAATTTAAAGAATTGAAGCAGAGGGCAGAAGCCTTGAGGAGGTATCTTTGACGTTGATACAAAATT
>CAYSBE010000079.1:0-12152 GCA_964429245.1 uncultured Bifidobacteriaceae bacterium
GAGTTTAAATCTGATGTACTTAGCTACGGAAACAGGGTAAAGGTATTATCCCCAAAATGGCTTGCTGATGAGCACCAAGAAACCTTAAAATTGGCACTAAATAACTATGCGGCAAATAGCTAAATTAAGCTATTCAATAATTAATGTGGTATTGTGATGAAATGTCCTACATTTGCACGGCAAATAATGAAACGTATTATTTGCCATGATAAACGATAAAACAAAATTCTTCGGAGAAGGACTCACATTTGATGATGTTTTGGTTCTGCCTGCTTACTCTGAAATTCTTCCACGCGAAGTAAATACCTCGACACAACTTACACGCAATATTCGTATCAATGTACCGCTTATTTCGGCTGCTATGGATACCGTAACTGAATACCGTATGGCAGTAGCTATGGCCCAACAAGGTGGCGTGGGAATCTTGCATAAAAACATGAGCATCGAACGCCAAGCCGAAGAGGTACGCAGGGTAAAACGCAGTGAAAGCGGAATGATCATGGACCCTGTTACTTTATTAGAAGGTGCTACATTAAGAGATGCACATAAATTAATGACCGATTACAAAATTGGTGGTATTCCGGTAATCAACAGCGCCAATAAACTTATTGGTATTCTCACCAACCGCGATTTGAGGTTTGAAAAAAACATGAATAAAAAGGTAACCGACATCATGACCAAGGAAAACCTGGTTACGGCACCTGAAGGCACCGACCTTAAAAAAGCTGAACTCATTCTTCAAAAATATAAAATCGAAAAGTTGCCTGTTGTAAATAAACAAGGCAAACTTATTGGACTGATTACGTACAAAGACATTTTAAAACTTAGAGACAATCCGAATGCTTGTAAAGATAAGCACGGCCGTTTATTAGTTGGAGCAGCTGTGGGTGTAGCAGCAGAAACAGAGGAACGTATTACAGCACTTGTAAAAGCCGGAGTAGACTTGGTAATTATCGATACCGCACATGGTCACTCAAGAGGAGTACTTAACGAAGTAAAAAGGATGAAAAAAATGTTTTCGTCCCTAGATATCGTAGCTGGAAATGTTGCAACAGGTGACGGAGCAAAAGCATTGGCTGCCACCGGTGTTGATGCGGTAAAAGTGGGTGTTGGACCGGGATCAATTTGCACTACCCGAATTATTGCGGGTATTGGAGTTCCACAATTAACCGCAATATATGAAGCCGCTAAAGCACTAAAAGGAAGTAAAATTCCGGTTATTGCTGATGGAGGCATTCGCTATAGCGGTGATATTGTAAAAGCAATTGCAGCCGGAGCAAGCACAGTAATGTCGGGAGGTATTTTTGCTGGCACCGAAGAGTCTCCGGGTGAAACCATTATCTATGAAGGTCGTAAATTCAAATCATATAGAGGAATGGGAAGCATTGAGGCCATGAAAGAAGGTTCTAAGGATCGTTATTTCCAAGATGCTGAAGAAGAAATTGCCAAACTTGTTCCGGAAGGTATAGTAGGTATGGTTGCTTATAAAGGCTCACTCAAAGACGTGATATATCAATTTGTTGGTGGATTACGCGCAGGAATGGGATATACAGGATCGAAAGACATCGCATCTTTGCAAAAAGCAAAATTTGTGCGCATATCAGGAGCCGGTGTAAAAGAAAGCCATGCTCATGATATCACCATTACCAAGGAAGCTCCCAATTACAGCAGAAGGTAGGTTGATAACCCTCCCCCTTATTTACACGCAAATCAATTGTAAGTATGCAGTTAATGATTAAATATGCATACAAACCCTCATATTTGAATCATGTTTGCAAGCTTAAGTCCAAAGCATAAAGTGATTGTATACATCATCTTGGCTTTTTTCGCCTTGGTGTATGCTTCCATCTCGCTTGTCAATCATTATGTATTCAGAACAAACGGATATGACCTCGGCATCTACAATCAAATATTGTATTCATATGCCCACTTCAAAATAAGTTTAGCTCCCATTCAGCAACCGCTTATCAATCATATTTATGCTGACCATTTCGAACCCATCTTTATCGTATTTGCACCGTTCTACTTCCTATTTGGAAGCTATACCTTATTGGTCATCCAAATAGCATTGGTTATTGGGGGCGCAACCGGTATGCTAATTTATTCATTGCATGTTTCTAAAAATCCGGTATTGTCAATAGCCATCATGTTCCAGTTTCTGGGGATGTGGGGAATTTTCTCTGCCCTTTCATTCGATTTTCATAATAACGTAACGGCAGCCATGCTTGTTCCGTGGCTGCTTGTGTATACCCATAAAGAAGATTGGCCTCGTATCATCATCACTTGGTTGCTCATGTTGGCTTGCAAAGAAAATATGGCATTGTTTACCGCATTTATTTTAGCAGGATTGGCCATTCATTATTTCAAAAATAATTTACTTAGAAACATGCTGCTGCTTTTGTCTATTTTTTCATTGATATACGTTGTCATTGTTATTGGTTTTGTTATACCTGCACACATGATTCCGGGTAAAGATTACTTGTATAAAGGCATGTATGAGGCTTTGGGTACCACAAAAACAGAAATTCTCAGCACTTTATTATTCAATCCTTTGAAAGTTTTTCACTTGCTCTTCAATAATCAATTGTCGGAGCCCATTTATGATGGTATAAAAGAGGAGTTTCACTTGGCAGTGCTTTACAGTGGCGGTTTTTTTCTATTACTCAGACCGCAATTTCTTCTTATGTTAGCGCCCATCTATGCGCAAAAATTGTTTATCAACGACCCACAAAAATGGGGAATCAATTACCATTATAGTATTGAAGTGATTCCTATTATTTGTGCGGCAACAATTTCTGTAATCAATAACCAAGCAATTCTTCTAAAATGGTATAAGTTAATCATGCTGTTGATTATCGGAAGCACCTTTTATTTCACCTTTACCAAAATAAAATCGCGAAAATCTGTTTGGTATGACTCAATCGGTGTGGCCTTTTATAAAAAAGAACATTACATAAGTGCACTTGAAATTGCAGAAGCCAATGCTGCTTTGGCTACTTTAGCAGATGAAGAATCTATCAGTGCCCAATCCAATTTGGTTCCACACTTGGCAGGAAGAGACACCATTTACATGTATCCCAAAGTTGAAAATGCCCGTTATATTGTTCTTGCTCCTGATACCTACACGTATCCCTTAAGCAAAGAGGAATTGCTCGCCCAATTAGAAGCACTCAAACAAAGTACAGAGTGGAATTTACAAACAAATAAGGGTGGTGTGTATATCTTCAAAAGAAAATAAATCCAGTACTTTTCTGCGATTCCAATTAGGAACAATTATTAATATAGAAGGCATATTTAAAAATCAAGTTATTGTATACAAAAAAAACGGACTCCCTATGGAAGTCCGTTTTTTATTTTCAGTTGCTACAATGATTAATTTTCGGCAGCCGGCTGATCTTTAGCCGGGCGTTCAGGTTTCGGAAGCAACGCTTTGCGCGACAATTTCAGTTTACCTGTTTTCTTGTCTACTTCAATCAACTTTACTTCTATCTGTTGGCCTTCTTTCAATACGCCTTCCATACTTGGCAAACGCTCCCAGCCAATTTCGCTGATATGCAGTAAGCCATCTTTGCCAGGTAGTATTTCAATGAAAGCACCAAAATCAACGATGGTTTTTACTTTACCCATATACACTTCGCCAACTTCGGGAACAGAAACGATACCTTTAACGATAGCAACTGCTTTGCGCATGGCATCTCCATTTGTGGCAGCAATTTCTACAATTCCTTTTTCGCCTACTTCTGTAATTGAAATGGTAGTTCCGGTATCTTTTTGTATACCTTGAATTACTTTTCCGCCTGGTCCAATTACTGCACCAATATATTCTTTATCAATGATAATGGTTTCGATACGTGGAGCATGTGGCTTGTAATCGTCTGCAGCTGATGAAAGGGTTTTATTCATTTCGTTCATGATGTGCAAACGACCGCGTTTTGCTTGGTTCAACGCTTCTTCTACCATCTCCCACTTCAGTCCGTTTATTTTGATATCCATTTGGCAAGCAACAATACCTTTATCAGTACCAATTACTTTAAAATCCATATCACCCAAGTGATCTTCATCACCAAGGATATCAGTAAGGATGGCATACTTTCCGGTTTTATCATCGGAGATAAGCCCCATTGCCACACCACTTACGGCTGATTTTATTTTTATACCTGCATCCATCAATGCAAGTGAACCTGCACAAACAGTTGCCATTGATGAAGAGCCATTTGATTCAAGAATATCCGAGACAATACGAATGGTATAAGGACATTCTTCTAATGGAGGAAGCACCCTTTTTAATCCACGTAATGCAAGATTTCCGTGTCCTATTTCTCTGCGACCAGGACCACGATTTGGTTTTACTTCACCCGTAGAAAACGATGGAAAATTATAATGCAATAAAAATTTTGCATACCCTTCGTTCATTGGAGAATCCAGCATTTGCTCATCAAGCTTGGTACCTAATGTTACTGAAGTAAGTGACTGTGTTTCGCCACGTGTAAATACAGCTGATCCGTGAGCTGCAGGTAAATAATTTACCTCTGACCAAATTGGACGAACAGTTTCCATATCTCGGCCATCCAAACGAATTTTCTCATTTAGAATCATCGCACGTACGGCATCATACTCAACGTGATGAAAATATTTATTAATTAAGAATTTATCAGGTGTGGCTTCTGAACCCAAAGGGTAAAATGTAGCCACAAACTCTTCTCTAACCTTTTTAAAACCTTCACTGCGCTCGTTCTTGGCTAGTTTAGACTTTGCTATATTATAAATCTTTTCGTAAGCAAATTCTTTAATTTGTTTTTCTAAAGATTCATCATGACGTTCGTGATTGTATACACGTGCAGGCTTACGTCCACCTAGCATTTCACAAAGTTCCCATTGTGCTTTACATTGTTCTTTAATTGCCTCATGTGCAACTTTAAGTGCTGCTAGCATATCTGCTTCGCTTACTTCGCCACACTCACCTTCAACCATGTTAAGGTCGTGTTCGGTTCCAGCAACGATTAAGTCGATGTCTGCTTTTTCAAGCTCATCTTTAAATGGATTAATTTTAAATGCTCCGTTGATACGAGCCACACGTACTTCAGATATTGGACCGTTGAAAGGAATATCACTTACCATCAATGCACTTGATGCAGCCAAACCTACCAAGCAATCAGGCAATAAATTTTTATCTGCAGAAATCAATTGCAACATCACTTGTGTGTCTGCATGATAATCTTCAGGAAAAAGTGGACGTAAAGCACGGTCAACGATGCGGCTAACCAATACTTCATAGTCGCTAAGTTTAGCTTCGCGTTTGTGAAAGCTTCCGGGAATACGACCAACCGCAGCAAACTTTTCTTGATAGTCTACTGTAAGTGGCATAAAATCCACATCTTCTTTTGCTTCTTTAGCTGATACGGCTGTTGCCAAAATCATGGTGTCGCCCATGCGCACCACTACAGAACCATCGGCTTGTTTGGCCAATTTTCCTGTTTCAATAGAGATGGACCTTCCATCTGCCAGTGTAATTGTTTTTGTTTTTACTTGCATAATTTTTAAATACCTCTTGCCACATTCATCCAACCGTTCTTCTGCGTGGCCCACAGTAAAATCGGTTTTTCATAAAAATACAAAAGCAGGACTATTGCCCTGCTTTTGGTTAATGTTAACATTCGAAATGCATTTGATATGCCGAAATTATTTACGAATATCAAGTTCCTTGATGATTGCACGATAACGGAAGATATCGTTTTTCATCAAGTAGTCAAGCAGCGAGCGTCTTTTACCTACTAATTTAATTAGGCTAAGCTCTGCTGAAAAATCTTTTTTGTTCTTCTTTAAGTGGTCAGTGATGTGGTTGATGCGGTGTGTGAACAACGCGATCTGACTCTCAGCTGAGCCCGTGTCGGTTTTCGACTTGGCTGTACCGTACTTTTCGAAGATTTCTTCTTTCTTCTCAGTGGTCAAATTCATGTTTTAATTTTTAATGGTTTACTAATTTTAATAAAAGGCCTGCAAATATAGGCAAATGCAAATAGGAAACAACCTGAACAACAATTTATTTCCAATTTATAGCCTGCGCTTGCTTGCGGTATAAAGCCTTGGATGTCTTGCGTGTAAATGGTGCTCTTAACGTTTCAAACAGAGCCGCACCTATAAACATTAGGAATAACCACAACAGATTTAAGTGGGAAAACAACCAACTTAGGGTGCGGTATATTTTTTTTATTGCCGTCATGAACACCTCAAAGGTAATGGGTTATGTTGAAAAACAAGCGGTTCTGCACAAATTTTCCACATTCTGGTGTACTTTTTATTAGAATTGTACCTTGCACAATTATTTAAACCCCTGATTTACTGTATGAAAGTTGCTGTAGTAGGCGCCACCGGATTGGTGGGAAATGTAATGCTTAAAGTTCTGAAAGAAAGGAATTTCCCTGTTTCTGAATTGATCATGGTTGCTTCGCCAAAATCTGTTGGCAAAAGTGTAGAGTGGAATGGTAAATCGTATCGCATACACAGTATGGAAGAAGCCATAGCGGCTAAGCCGGCTATTGCACTTTTTTCGGCCGGGGGCAATACCTCATTGGAATGGGCACCTAAATTTGCCGAAGCCGGCATAACCGTAATTGATAATTCATCTGCATGGCGAATGGACCCCGAGAAAAAGTTGGTTGTTCCTGAGATAAATGCATCTGCACTTCATGCCAATGATAAAATAATAGCCAACCCCAATTGCTCCACCATTCAATTGGTCATGGCATTATATCCCCTACACCAAAAATTTGGACTCAAAAGGGTTGTTGTTTCTACCTATCAGTCAGTTACCGGCACGGGTGTAAAAGCTGTTATGCAACTTGAAAATGAACGTAAAGGCATAGCAGGCGAAATGGCTTACCACTACCCTATTGACAAAAATGCCATTCCACATATTGATGTGTTTCTTGAAAATGGGTATACCAAAGAAGAAATGAAAATGAGTAATGAAACAAAAAAAATTATGGGTAATCCTGCAATTGAAGTTTCTGCAACATGTGTGCGTATTCCTGTAATGGGTGGACATAGCGAAAGTGTGAATGCACAATTTGAAAAGCCAATAACTGCAAAGGCCGCCCGCGAAATATTAGCGCACACTTCTGGAATCGTGGTATTGGATGATCCCTCAAAGCTTGAATACCCCATGCCGCTAATACATTCGCAAAATAGAAATGAAGTTTTTGTAGGAAGAATAAGAGAAGATTTTACCCAACCCAATACGTTAAATATGTGGATTGTGGCTGATAATTTACGTAAAGGAGCTGCAACCAACGCCATTCAAATTGCAGAATATTTGGTTGCTCAAAAACTGGTTGGATAAAAATGGATTTACCGGAATTCACAAAAAGCCAATTGGCACTCCGAAACGGGCAAGACAAACCTGAGGTGTGGGTAGCTTACAAAGGAAAAATATATGATGTAACCAAAAGCCGCCTCTGGCGAAATGGCAAGCACTATGAACATTGGGCCGGACAAGACCTTACTGATGAACTTAAGGATGCCCCTCATTCGAATACAGTTTTTGATAAGTTTGAAGTGATAGGCACCTTAAAATAAGGAATGCGCATTATCTATTTTTTAATATAGCCATTGTCTGTAATTTCTATCTTTGCATTCTTATATATAAAATCATGGCAGCTAAAGCATTTTCACTCGAACCATACTTTGCAAAATCAATCGATTATCAAACCTATTTAGCACTAACACACGATTTAGTTAGCGAAGGGAAAACATCAGGCCCCAACCAAAGTGAAGACCTGGCTGCTTATACCAAACTTAATTTGCAACGCATGGAACGGTTGAATAAAACCATTGTTCTTCAACCTGAACTGATACAAGCACTAAAAAATATTAAAGCGCCTCAAACATGGTTGGTCATTACTGAGGCCTGGTGTGGCGATGCTGCTCAAAATATTCCCATGTTTGCCAAACTTGCTGCTGTGCATCCATACATAAAACTACGCTTCGTATTTAGAGACGAAAACCTTGAATTAATGGACCGTTATCTTACAAACGGAGGTAGAGCCATCCCGATGCTGATTGTGTTTGATGAAAACCAAAAAGAAGTATTCAAATGGGGACCACGCCCCGCTATGGCGCAAGAAATGGTAAATGAATACAAACAAAATCCGGTACAGGATATGGAGACGTTTAAAACGTTGCTGCATACTTGGTATGCCAAAGACAAAACCCATCAACAACAAGCTGAGTTCATCGCTTTGTTAGAAAAATAATATTTTAAAGTATTGATTTATAATGCATTACTATTTACTTATATTATTTTGGTTTATATTATAAACTAGTTTATGTATGTTTGCATCACCAATAAATTATCAAATGAAACGCTTACATCTGATTCTTACAATTGCTGCTTGTATCGGATACCTGCAGCCCAATGCACAAAATTTAGTAACCAATCCCGATTTCGAGGTTTGGGATACAATCGCAAGCTACCCTAATCCTTTAGGATGGCACACTTTAAATGAACTTTCTGAATTTGGTTATGACATAACCACAAAGCCAACTATTGATGCTTATCATGGTACACTTGCGGTTGAGTTAACATCAACAGAAGGTCCATTTACAATTCTTCCCGGCATATTATCTGCTGGTCCAATTTTAAATAACAACTTTGAACCTGATTTTTCTCAAGCAAGGGTTCCTTTTAACCATCGTCCCGATCGTGTTCAATTCCATTATAAAGCACAACCTCAATCTGGCGATACATGTGCGTTTATCATGGTGCTTACAAAATGGAACGCAATAACAGCATCTGCCGACACAGTGGGTATGGCATCATTTTCTACCGGTGATTATGATTCAACTTATCATGCAGCCGATTTGTCAATTGACTATGTTAGTGGTGCTATGCCTGACAGTATATTTTTATTATTCAGCAGCAGTTTAGATGGCTTCAACCCTAAGGCAGGAAGTCGATTTATCATTGATCAATTAAGTTTTGAAGGGAATAGTACCGGATTGAGCAACGTACAAAGAACTAAAGCTGTGGTTTATCCTAATCCGGCAAACGAGTTTATCTCCATTGAAATGAAAAATGAAACTACACAGCTTAGAATTTTTGATATGTTTGGAAAAATGATGGTATGTGAAACGAATTACAATGGTAAAAAAATTGATGTCAGTCAACTGCCAAAAGGCATATACATCCTAGAAGGTGAATCAAATAGCACGGGTATTACTTTTTCAGAAAAACTTATAAAAAATTAATCACATGAAAGAAGCATCAGAAGCATTAAAAATCATTGAAGAAATGATAGGCAAAACTAAAAATGATATCAGTGAAAAAGGCACCTATTACCTGCTTTGGGGGTGGATGGTATTTGCAGCTGCAATTGGTCATTTATTACTTGAAATATTTCCAACAGGTATTTTACCACCTATAACGTGGCCTATATTCATGGGAACAGCAGGTTTAATATCCTTTTTCATTTCAAAGAATGAGTCAAAGAAAGTTAAAGTAAAAAGTTACCTGGAAGACTTTATGAACACCCTATGGAAGGCTTTTGGCATATCATTATTTATTGCACTTTTCATCACACTAAATAAAGATCCGTTGTTGTGCTACCCGGTGGTTCTCATATTCTATGGTTTGGGTACTTTCACAACAGGAATATTATTAAAATTTAAACCTTTGATATTGGGCGGCATAGGTTGCTGGATATTATCAATCGTGTCAATTTATGTATCATTCAATATTCAACTGTTATTATTGGCAACAGGTGTAATGGTTAGTTATATCATTCCAGGTCATATGCTGAAGGCTCAACACAATAAAATTGTATAAAGAATTAGATCCCATATTGCATTCACAACTGCGACTTGCCATAATGTCAATATTGATTAGTGTGGAGGAAGCTGAGTTCAGTTACCTAAAAGATAAAACAGGTTCAACTGCGGGTAACCTAAGTGTGCAAATTGATAAATTGAAAAAGGCAGAATATATTACGGTACAAAAATCGTTTAGAGACAACTACCCACTTACAGTATGCCGCATAACTAAAACAGGAATCCTTGCTTTTGACAAGTATGTGTCTGCTCTAAAAGACTACCTAAAATTGTAATGTGGATGTAAAAGCATTTTTAAAATGATGTTCAATTAATATTAAAAATCAATATTCGGAAAAATTTATCCTACATGCGAATAGTAAACCTATCCTTTTCAATATTATTTTCCTTTTCATTATTTGCTCAAAAAAGCGAGACTCATTTGGCAAATTTGCGCCAACTCACTTTCGGTGGTGATAATGCTGAGGCTTACTTTAGCCCTGATAGTAAAAAACTTTGCTTTCAAAGTAATAATCCGGAATGGAACCTGAAATGCGATCAGATATTTTACATGACAATTGAAGAAGCTGCTAACAATACTTCATACCAACCACTGATTGTGAGTACAGGTAAAGGTCGTACTACCTGTTCCTATTATATGCCCAATGGAAAAGATATCATTTATGCTTCCACACATTTAAGCGGAGATGCTTGTCCACCCGAGCCACCAAAAACCGGTAAGTACCTTTGGGCAATTTATGAAACCTTTGATATTTTTATTGCTGATGAAAAAGCCAAAATAAAAAAACAACTTACCCAAACACCGGGATATGATGCGGAAGCAACCGTGTCACCAAAAGGAGATAAAATTGTATTTACCTCAACCCGAAACGGTGACCTTGATTTATATATCATGGACATTAATGGAAAAAATGTGAAGCAACTCACCTTTGATTTGGGATATGATGGTGGCGCATTTTTTTCACCCGATGGAACTAAAATTGTGTTTCGTGCTTCAAGACCAATCGGAGCTGATACCATTGAATACAAAGAGTTATTGGCAAAAGGTTTGGTGGCTCCCACTAATATGGAATTGTATGTGATCAATGCAGATGGCAGTGGCCTAAGAAAAATTACCAACCTTGGCAAAGCCAATTGGGCGCCTTTTTACCATCCATCCGGTAAAAAAATTATTTTTTCATCCAATCACCATAGTGAGCGTGGATACGATTTTCAATTGTTTATGATTAATGAAGACGGTACCGGTTTGGAACAGATTACTTTTGAAAGCATGTTTAATGCATTTCCTATGTTCTCACCCGATGGAAAAAAACTTGTATTCTCATCAAACAGAAACAATAACGGAACGCGCGATACCAATATGTTTATTGCCGATTGGGTTGAATAATTTACCAACTTCTTAGTTATTCAAAACTATTCTGAAAGTTGTTCCGTTCTCGGAAGAAGATTCCTTTACAAATACTTTCCCATTGTGATAAGACTCCACAATTCTTTTTACTAGAGAAAGACCTAAGCCCCACCCTCTTTTTTTGGTGGTATATCCGGGTTTAAAAACGGTTTTCAACTTTGATTTGGAAATTCCTTTACCCGTATCTGAGATATCAATAATTGTTTTTCCCGAATCATCCAAAAGGGAAATGGAGAGACTGCCTTCCCCTTCCATTGCATCAATGGCATTTTTACAAATATTCTCGATAACCCATTCCAAAAGTGGAGTATTGATATAAGCAGTAATTTCTTTGTTGGTTGCATATACTTGGTAAGTTACCTTGCTTGATGTGCGGTTTTTTAAGTAAGAAATAAAATCCGTTATCATTGGGTACAACGCGGTTTGTTGTAAAACCGGAGCAGATCCAATTTTAGAGAAGCGCTCGGTTATCATTTCCAATCGCTGAATATCCTGTTCGAGTTCGTTTATGATAGTTTCTTGTTCTTCTTTATTGGTATCTTTTAACAACTGAACCCATCCGTGAAGTGACGAAATGGGGGTACCCAGTTGATGTGCAGTTTCTTTGCTCATTCCTACCCAAACCTGGTTTTGTTCGGCTCTTCTGCTGGCACTGAATGCGAGGTAAGCAACTAAAATAAAAATAGCAATGACCGATAACTGATAATATGGATACGTTTTTAGTTGGGTGAGAATGACAGAATTCTTGTAGTATAAATAGTTGTACCGCTTCTGAACTTCATCATACAATATCGGAATGGGTTCTTGCAGCTCTTTCATTTCCTCAAGTTGACCTTGCAAGTACCCCGGCTGCATGGCGCTTATCGAATCAACGTTTCGGTAATCAATGATATTATTGCTGTCATCCACAAGAATTACC
>CAYSBE010000080.1:0-12093 GCA_964429245.1 uncultured Bifidobacteriaceae bacterium
CGAGGCGCAGTATATGTATATTGAAATTGTGTATCATTTTTAATCACACCATCACCCATATCCCACTCTACTAATTTTGTATTTATTACTGATAAATTAAAGCTAGTAGTTAGCGGGGAACAACCTATTTTAGGTGAAATAGAGTATATGGCTCGAGGGCCATTAACTATAACAAAATCAACTTCTCTGCTTGTACTTTTGCAACCAGCACTATCTGTTATTGAGAGTGAAACAGTATACTTATTTGGTAACAAATAGATTTTTGAAGGATTCTGTAAAACGGATTTACTGCTGTCACCAAAATCCCAATTCCACTTAACGATAGGAGTTGCACCACGAACACTTTTGTCAATAAATGCAATTGGCTTTCCTGGGCACTCAATAAAAGGAGGATTAGCGGCAAAGTCAGCAATTGGTTTTCGGTTATCAATTACCACAGTAGAAGAACTGGAATCTGCGCATAAATTGGCATCAGTCACTTTAAGTTTTATGTTAACAGTTCTGCTTTCCTCATAAAAATTTTTGATATTTGCAAATGATGTTGCGCTAAGTGTATCGTCAATGATCCAATTATATCGGTAAGGTGTCATTCCATTTATTCCTGAGCTTTGCCATCTCATAAAAAGCGAATCATAATTACAAAATTTACTTTTTGTAATCGTAAAAGATGCAGGAGGCCTAGAAGGATATATTAATTGAGATGTAGAATCACTGCAACCAGCACTATCTTTAATATAGAGCGTTACAATAAATCCGTCAGTTTGATTTAGTGGCGTTTGCAAATAAGTATACGATTTGAAATTATCCAAGCTTGTGTCTCTTATTCCGTTTCCCCAACTCCAGCGTTTTGTTTTTATAGGTAAATCACTTTGCGACTCGTCTATGCCTGCTACATTAAACGGAACACATCCTAGCTTAGCAGATAACGAAAATTTTGCTTTGATATTTACAGCTGTGAATGCCGAATCAATTTCTTTTTCCGTATCACACCCCAATGAATCTGTTACCGTAAGTTTGAGTTTGAAAATACCTGGATTGTTTGTTGTAAATAGAAATTTGTTATATAAAGATGAAGTGTCCGATATTTCAACAACTTGAGCAGGTTCGTTATTAATAGTCCAAGCTATATGTGTAGGTCTGTTCTTACTATAGTCAGTTGAATCGGTAATTATTAATCGAAAAGGTTTACAGATATAAGGGGTAAGGCCGCTAATTTTTATATCAGGTTTTTGAGGAATGTAAATAGGGAGTGATGAAGTATCACTGCACCCTGATAGCGTATCGTACACTATCAACTTCACTGTATCGTATTTGTTAATTTCAGGTACATATAGCAATTGAAAATTGCTGCTTGTTGTAGTTCCTATGGTCCATAACCATTTATTAGCACCTGTTGATTGATCGGTTAAAATGATAGTATCTTCACCACATTTTAAATCCGTATAGGTAAAATTGGCAATGGGATTTAGTATATAAACAGTGTCAAATGCAGCGTATTCCTCTTTGTAACATCCTCTGTGTTTCACCTCCAATTTCACAACATAGATACCCGGTTGCTTATATTTGTGTTTAGGGCTTCGGTCTGTAGATTCATCGCCATCACCAAAATTCCATTCCCATGTTATATCTTTCAAGTCAATACTATCAGGAATGATTGTTGTATTTTTAAAATCAATAACACCGGGATTAATACACCTTCTGTTTGTATCTGGTATAAATTTTGG
This sequence comes from uncultured Bifidobacteriaceae bacterium, assembly GCA_964429245.1. Classification (GTDB taxonomy): domain Bacteria; phylum Bacteroidota; class Bacteroidia; order UKL13-3; family UKL13-3; genus CAYSBE01. The sequence continues at coordinate 1,725 of CAYSBE010000080.1, forward strand.
CACCAATGGATAGCCGCTTTTTATCTTATAAATGGAAATAGTTTCACACGTATCGCTATTTCTTCCAAACACAGTAAGGTCAAATTCTCCTGCAACATAAATAGGAATAGTTATCCATCCGCTAACAGAATCGATGGCCCTAATTGTATCTCTGTAGAGGTATGTGAATATGTTAACGGGTGCAGCTGATTTATCATCATACGTTTTTACACTTACAAGTCTTGGGAAACAACCCTCAGATTGCATGATTATCGAAGTAGGATTAGGATCTTCTATTACAATGAATGAGTCTTTAATGTATTCCGTCACACAACCATTTCTGGTTGTTACAATAAGTTTAATATTATACTTCCCTTTTGATTGATATGTGTGTGATATCACAGAGCCTGTATCAATTGAATTATCGCCAAGATTCCATTCATATTTTATGATAGAGGTGTCCGTTGCAACAGCAGTAAATGTTACTTTTGCGGGTGTTTTACAAAAAAAACGTTTGTCGGCTGTAAACTCAGAAACCGGTTTTTTAAATACACGAATTAATTTATTTTTTAATATGGTATCTGCACATCCATTAGCATATCGAGCAATCAGCCGAACCCAAAATTCACCCGCAGCATTAAAAGTGAATTCAGGATTTTTAGTTGTGCTACTATGACCTGCAGATGTTTGCCAAATGTACATCACACCAGATGTGTCAGGCACGGTTTGGTTTGTAAACTGAACGGTGAGGGGTTCGCAACCACTTGTTATACTAGGTACGAAATCTGCCTTTGGCTTTCCAATCCTTACTAAGTTTGGTTTCTCAATTATCCGAACGCATCCGTTTGATGAAGCAATGGTTACTTTAACAGTAAAAACGCCTTCGGTTGTATAGTTTACAAACGGATTAGGAGATGTGGAAGATGAGCCATTTCCAAAATCCCATTGATATGCATAGCTTCCGGGAGGTGTTACTGTTGTGGTAAATGAAACCCCAAGTGGAGGTTTGCATGAAAAAGTTGTTGTTTGATTAAAATTAGCTGTAAATGCTTTGCTAACCGTGACGGCATTGGTTAATGTTTTATTATGGGTGCAACCATTTTGATCAGTAACAACCAACACTACCGTATAAACACCAGAAGCTGCGTAGCTATGACACGGATTTTTTGCAGAAGAGGTATTGCCGTCACCAAAATCCCATGACCAATTTGTAATAACAGCAGAACCTTGTATAGATATATCACTGAAACATATTCGATCATTTTCGCAAGCTTTTGTTTGAGATATAATAAAATCAGCTTTCGGATTTTCGAATACAGTAATATTTAGTGATTGAGTATTTGAAAGATTACCATTTCGGGCAGTCAGTGTTACGGTATATGTTCCCGGAATTATAAAATTAGCGGAGGGATTAATTAATGAAGAGGTATTTCCATTTCCAAAATTCCAATTGTAGAGGGTAGCACCGCTAGAGGTGTTGGTAAAGTTAACAGATAGCGGTGAGCAACCACTTAATTGTGAAGCAGAAAATATTGCAACAGGCTGGGCATAGCTGTACAATTGTACACCAACGAACAGTATAGATAAAAGTAGATTTTTTATATGGCAGGGCATATGAACCTAATAATACAACCAATTGTACATTATCAAGTAGCAAATAATGATAATTTTTTCAATTAATTATGTTAAAATTAACTAAATAAATAGGTTTTCAGATCTCCAAAATATGTTTGTTGCTATTGCTTTGGCTTATTTGTTCCGCAAAGGTTGTGTAAGCAGATTTCACCTTTTCCAAATCGCTATTGCTGCACTCTAATGCGGTATTGCCTCCGCTCATTTGCAGCTTTGTGCTGATATAACTGAGTGTTAAAAAACGCAAATCAACAGCCGGAATATAACATAGAATATTGTTTTTAAGATTGGAAGCAATGAGGTTACACTCCTGCATTTCGTTTACCAGTTTTTTGATGATACCTGCAGGTAAATCAAGGGATTTACTCAACTCAGCCATGTCGGGTGCGGGTTGTGCTGCATTGAATTTTTGTGCTACATAACGCAGTATGTAAATGCTGTATAGCTGTCGCATATATGGATTGATGCGGATATTGCGTTGCATAGATTCGAAATTGGTTACATTTTGTACAGAATAAGAGATTTCAGCCCCAACGAGTACAATCATCCAGCTAATTTGCAGCCACGTAATAAATAATGGAATAGAAGCAAAACTTCCATAGATGGCATTGTACCTGGAAACGCCCACCTGAAATTCAATATACCCCCATTGAAATGCCTGAAATATCACACCGGTAACTATTCCTGCATACCATGCCGATTTGGGTTTTACACGTGTATTGGGCAAAACCATATAGAGCAAAAAAAACAAAATACTGGTTGTAAGGTAAGGCAGCAGTTGTATACAAAATACAATGGATTGTGAAATGAACTCGCCCAATATATTTAGTTGCGCTGCTACCAATTGCAGCTTGGTTGCGATAAGTACATTTAACACGCCCGATAATACAATGAAGATAGGAGCAAGCATCATAATGCTTAAGTAATCGGTAAATTTTCGCGCCCAAGTACGCGCTGTTTTCACATACCAAATGGAGTTGAAGGAATCTTCAATACTGCTCAATACTTGCAATACCGACCACAGCAATAATAAAAAACCAAATCCGGCAATGATGCCGCCCTTTGCACTTCCTAAAATATTGTGCACATAGGTAAGTAGGTTTTCCAAAATTACCGGCTGGCTTTTAAATGCTTTATTGAGCTGTTCATCTAAATACTGCTCAAGGCCAAACCCTTTTGCAATACCAAATATCATGGCAATTACTGGTACAATGGACAATAAGGTATATAAAGTAAGTGATGTAGCTCTTAACTCAAGATTTTTTTCCTTAAAATCTTTTACCGACATCAATATAATGCGCAGTAATTTTATTGCACCTCTTTGCCAACCCGGAAATTTTTCAAGTTTTACTTCCCAGATATCATTGGTGAAAAACTCCTTTAATTTTACTACGTTGATTTGTTTCATCCTTAAAATAACTTCGTAGATTCGAGGTATAAAGTTACAGAACCTATTGATAAAACCAATAGCAATACAAATTTACGGAATGCATTTTCATCAATTCGATTCAACAGTTTTTTACCAATATAACTTCCCACAAATGAGATGAGCAATAAGAAAGGTAGCATCCAAAGGAGGTCAATTGGAAAATAATCATTTGAAATATATACTACACTTCTACTCAAATCAATTCCAAAATCAATGGCAGCAGATGTAGCAACAAATACATTTTTGGGTAAAGCAAAAGCCGCCATGCTGATGCCACGTATGGCTCCTCCGGTTCCACTAAAACCTGCAATAAATCCCGCAAAAGTTCCACTGATTAAGGCATTTGATTTAGTGGCATTCAGTTTAAGTTTATCGAAATACAATAAAACTATACTGAAAATGACCAAGAATAGTCCCAATGTAAACTGAGCCCATTCCAATTTTATTTGAGTAGTGAGATACGCACCCGCAACCACAAACAACACACCGGGGATTCCGTAATACAACATCAACCGATAATTGATATGTTTGCCAAATAGGATAAGCTTACTGATATTGCTAAATACATGCAGCACGGCTGTAATGCCCAATACCAATTGAAACGAATAAAAAAATTGCGCAACCGGAACAAAAAATACCGATGAACCAAAGCCACCAATGGTGCCCAGTATTTCGCAGATAAGCGCAGCAAGTAAAAAGAGAATATCCTTAAGCAAGATTATAAATTAATAGCCCAAACATACGGGAAATGCGAAATAAACTGTAATGCTATCCCTGATTCTTATCTGAAAAATTCTGTTTGATGGCTTTCTCCACCCTTGCGATTAAGCCACCTAAGCCAATAATCAGAATAAAAAGACCGGTAAATGCTGAAGCACTTTTGCTGATGTCAATTATAAATCCAAGTAGCGAGGCTATCATGAGCACCACACCCAGCTTCATCATTTCTTTGGCTGCATAGGTTTGTGCAAAATCCCACTGCGCTTGATTCCTCATCGATGTGCCGGTGCGGTATCCATACCAGTGGTTTATCTTTTTGGGAGGAAATTTATACAGCAACAAACCCGTTAAAATAAATACGGGGCCTGTTAAAATTGGGACAAGCAAAATATGTTCATTCATCATGTAAAAGTAGTTATCTCCCGAAATTTGGCAAATGCAATTAACTTTTCCCCGTTCACGCGGAACTGTGGTCTGTATGCTTGTTTTTTATCTTTATGGAAGGTATTCAGAAATTTGGGAAAGCAGTTCCAAAGAGTCGGGGTAATCTAGTTAGTTGGTTCAATGCTGAGTATGCTAATGGACGGCACCCCGAATAAGCGGGGCAGGCTGTCCGCGAGAACGGAAATTATTTGTCTAGCTTTTTATTACTTTTAGTTGGTGGTAGGAAGTTATCTTTTGTTACTACTTTTTTCCCCGTTTTTTGTTCCAATGCCAACCTTGCATCTTTAGCAATTTTGCCTCCTTTTTTACCTGCAACGGCATTTTCTTTAACACCTTTTGCTTTTTCTGTTTCTGCTATTTGGCGAGTTGAAAGTTCGGCTAATGCTGTAAAAATCAATTCTGCCTCACTCATGTGATCTCGAAGATTCTGTGATTTCAATCCTTTTAGTGCTTTATGTTTTTTCACAGTTAAACCGGTCCACTCTTGATGAATGATATTGGTTAAGAAAGCAAATTCATCTTTTTTCTCCACGTCATTTTCTTTCCAATAATCGGTTAGTTTGTTTCTGGTCTCTTGCCCGGTCATTCGTTGCTGAATCCACTTTTCGCTTCTTCCAAGCTTTTGCCAGTTTTCTCTTGCTCTATCTAAACTCATTGCAGGGTCTTGTATTTCCTGCATGCGCTCGTATCCAACTTTTGCCAGCCATTGCTTGAATGGTTCTGCTTTGGGAGAAGGAATGGATTGGATAAGACGAAAAATTTGCTCCACATCCCCAACATCAGTTAGTCGCAGCTTACCATCCTCTGCCTGCAATTTCAACTGGTTACAATTTGTAACCGTTTCATTCCCCTCTTTTAGAAGTCTGCTTTTCAGAACTTTCCAATAATTCCTTGCTCTGTCTGTGGTGGGCTGTTCTGTAAGTATTCCAATGATATCAACAATGCTGAAATACCATTTTTCTTTTTCCTCATCCCAATGGGTGCGGACTTTTTTGCTTTCAAATAGTTTAATATTACTCATATTCGTATTGGGTTTAATGAGAATGATTCATTCACATGTGTGTCGAATGTAATGATGCGCACATGAAATAACAATTGTTTCAGTTATCGAATTTCATCAAACAGTGTCAGACACCAAACTGGGACACAGCATTTTTATTTGCTGTATTGGTGATAGCGTATAGCACAATATTAAAGCCTCTGTTCATGCTGTCCGCTGTGGTCTGTATGCATGTTTTTTATCTTTATGGAAGGTATTCAGAAATTTGGGAAAAAGCAGTTCCAAAGAGCCGGGGTAATGTAGTTAGTTGCTTCAATGCTGAGTATGCTAATGGACCGCGAGAACTAACTATGCCAGTATCTAATTTAGGCAAATTGACAGCAGTAATTACTTACTTATTCTTCATAGTAGTAAGAGTAGTCTATTCCTTTCATGAACATTTCCCGGTCATTAATTTTACTGGTTAGTGCTGTTTTTATTAGTTGCATCAATACAGTACTGTCAACTGTGCTAATAATCATCGCATTCATATAATTCACTTTTTTTATTTTGCTCCAGTCAACACATTTTTTCAGTTGTTTCTTGAGTATCATGTCCAGCCATATTCTTGTGCTTCTGCCGTTGCCTTCCATAAATGGATGTGCCTTATTCATTTCAGTATATTTCAATACAATTTCACCCAATGTGTTGTGTGGCATTGTATCAATCTTTTGCAGCGTGCTCTTTAAGTGTTGTGCATACACAAAACGATACCCCCCTTTCGAAATATTTTTCTCCCTGATTTGACCGGCAAAATCGTACAAGCCTCCAAACAAGTATGCATGTATTTGTTGCAACCCTTTTGTAGTACCAACTTCAAATTCGTTAATCAGATTGCTTTCAAACAAGGTGTAGGCTTTCTTTTTACTTTGACCGTCAATACTGGTATCGCTGTAAAGGAACCAATCCAGAAACTTGGTGGCCTTGACATTTGGGAAATTTTTGGAAAGCTCAATTATGCCTGCACTATCCAACAGGTCGGTTTTGTATTTTTTACCATCAGCGGCTTCCAATTTCAGTTGGGTAGTGGCACTAACCAACTGACTGTTTTCCTTTTTTAACTTAGCTTTCAGGTACTTCCAATAGTTACGTGTTTTTGTGTAATCCAACTCTTCATTTAAAATTCCAATTACGTCCAGCACACTGAACCACCATTTGGCATATGCATCATCCCACACGGCACGCACCTCGCGGTCGTTAAAAAAGCGAATGGATATTTTCTTGTTTGTTGTTTGCATTTGAGCTCATTTTGGTATGTAAGGGAAACCGTTACCATTTTTTGCAATGGCTATATTAGTAAATAAAACGAATTTTTCTCTGTAGTTAAACATTTGTGTACTTGAGTTCATTTACCCCAAAAGGTATCGGGGGAACTTGAGAGAAGAGATGCATTTGTGTTTTACATGATCACGGACGGCACCCCGAATAAGCGGGGTAGGCTATTCGAGGCAATGAGGTGCATGCATTGTATTTGGGTATACTCACGCATTACAAATGTGAGAGAACGTGGGAGAATGTTTTATGTAAGTTGTTTTTATCAAATAATATGGCCGATGTGATTTATTTACGCTCAAGGATTTCAGCTAATAGAGAACGAAAAATCTGGGACTAATTAAACCCCAATTTTAAATATTGAATTTAATGCAAAGTCTTTTCTTTTTTATTTACCAACACTCAATATATCCTTGTTCATTTTATCACTTTCACTGAATTCTGTGTTTATTACCTTTTGACAAGCAACAACTAAATCACGATAAATAATCTCAGCTACAAGAATCGGTCTTCCTTTAGAGTCCTTATCGAATTGAATTGCTCCATGTTTTAATTCTGAGAGAGCAACTTTTTTAGGAACTAAAGTATGTGCAAATCCATTCCTTAATTCTTTTAAATCAACTGTTGAATATCTTGAATCAACGGCTGATAATAAATCCACTCCCCTTTTAAATGCCGTTTCCGGTTTAATCAGCCAAGTCTTATGATTAATCAACATGCATTTACCTAAAAACTCAATCGCAATTGAAATTAATGCAAAAGAAAGATATGGATGCCGGAAAACGATATCTCGATATTCTCCAATAATTACATTTTTAATGAAATCCTTAGGTTTCATGATTTTCTTTTATTGCAATTTACAAAGCACATTTTCATGTACAATAAATGTAGTTCAATTAGCATTGTTACACGTGCATTTAATCCCCCTACCCCTCATACCCCAAATTAGGCGAGAGCCATTTTTCGATGTATTCTACCGACTCACCTTTGCGGGCTGCATATTCCTCTACTTGGTCTTTGTTAATTTTTCCTAAGCCAAAGTATTTGCTTTCGGGGTGGGCAAAGTAAAAACCACTCACACTAGAGGCCGGGTACATGGCAAAGTTTTCGGTTAGTTCAATCTGCACATGTTTTTCTGCTTGCAATAAGTTGAACAACGTGCGTTTTTCGGTATGGTCGGGACAAGCCGGGTAGCCCGGTGCAGGGCGTATGCCTTGGTATGCTTCCTTTATCAAGTCATCGTTGCTTAGTGTTTCACTTTCAGCATAACCCCAATAGTCTTTGCGCACCAACTCATGCATTTTTTCAGCAAAGGCTTCTGCCAATCGGTCGGCAATGGCTTTTATCATGATGCTGTGGTAGTCGTCATGGTCTTTTTCATACGCCTCAATCAGTTTTTCAATACCAATGCCTGCTGTTACGGCAAAGCCTCCCATGTAATCGGTGGCACCGGTTTCTTTCTGCGCTACAAAATCAGCTAAGCAGTGGTAGGTTTGTCCTTCGGCTTTTTCGCTTTGCTGGCGCAAAAAGTGGAACATATTGTTGGAGGTATCGTCAATATGAAGTTGCACATCATCGCCAACGCTATTTGCCGGCCAAAAACCAATTACTGCTTTTGCCGTGAGCAATTTTTTTGCAATCACTTCATCTAGCATCTTGTTGGCATCATCAAATAGTTTTTGTGCCTCAGTACCTACAATTTCATCTTTCAAAATATTTGGGTAGCGGCCTGCAAGTTCCCAGGTCATAAAGAAGGGAGTCCAATCGATATAGTTGCGCAATTCGCTCAGTGGAAAATCATCAAATACTTTTGTGCCCGTAAAGCTTGGGGCTACAATATTCTCAGGCTTCACAACCGTGCGGGTGCTGCGTGCTTTGTCAAGCGACACAAAATTTTTCTCGCGTTTGCGTGCTTTATATTCTTCACGAAAACGTTCGTAATCTGCTTTTATTTGGGTATGAAACGTGGCTGCATTCTCTTTATTGATAAGGTTTTGCACCACGGGTACACTTTTACTGGCATCAATTACATGTGCAACAGAAGCACTATAATGCGGGTCAATTTTTACAGCCGTATGCACACGCGAAGTAGTAGCACCTCCAATGAGCAAAGGTGTTTTCATGCCCAGGCGTTCCATCTCTTTTGCTACATACACCATTTCATCAAGGCTTGGAGTAATCAGTCCGCTAAGGCCAATTACATCTGCATTGATTTCTTTGGCTTTGGCCAATATTTTATCAGCAGGCACCATCACGCCCATATCTACAATTTCAAAATTATTGCAGGCCAATACAACCCCTACAATATTTTTTCCAATATCGTGCACATCGCCTTTTACGGTAGCCAGCAAAATGGTTCCTTGGTTGGTAGAGGTATCGCCCGATTTCCGTTTTTCTTCTTCCATATAAGGCATCAAAATGGCCACAGCCTTCTTCATGACACGTGCACTTTTTACTACCTGTGGCAAAAACATTTTTCCCTGTCCAAATAAATCTCCTACGATATTCATTCCGGCCATTAGCGGACCTTCAATTACATCAAGTGGTCTGGCATATTTTTGACGGGCCTCTTCTGTATCTACATCAATAAAATCAATAATGCCTTTAACCAATGCATGGCTCAGCCGTTCTTCAACGGGTGCATTGCGCCACGCTTCATCTACTACTTTTTCTTTGCCTTTTCCTTTTACTTTCTCTGCATACTCCAACAGTTTTTCAGTTGCATCTTCCTTTCGGTCAAGCAATACATCTTCTACATAGGTGAGCAAGTCTTTATCAATTTCATCATACACTTCAAGCTGACTTGGGTTTACAATACCCATATCCATTCCATGTTTGATACCGTGATACAAAAACGCAGAGTGCATGGCTTCACGCACTTTGTCATTTCCGCGAAATGAAAACGATACGTTGGACACACCACCACTTATTTTTGCTCCGGGCAAATTATCTTTTATCCATTTGGTTGCATTAAAATAATCAATGGCATTTTTACGGTGTTCTTCCATGCCGGTAGCAACCGGAAAAATATTGGGATCAAAAATAATATCACCTGCCGGGAAATGCACTTTCTCTGTAAGTATCCTGTAAGCACGCTCTGCAATTTGTATGCGTCTTTCGTAATTATCTGCCTGACCTATTTCGTCAAATAACATTACAATTACAGCTGCGCCATATCGCTTAATGGTTTTTGCTTGGTAAATAAATTCTTCTTCACCACCTTTTAGAGAAATGGAATTTACCACACATTTGCCTTGCACACATTTCAATCCTGCTTCAATAATTTCCCATTTTGAGGAATCAATCATAACAGGCACTCGAGAAATATCAGGCTCGGAGGCAATCAGGTTTAGAAACCTTACCATGGCTTCAGCTCCCTCAATCATCCCTTCATCCATATTTACATCAATAATTTGTGCACCGCCTTGCACTTGTTCTTTTGCAATTTCTAGTGCATCTTCATATTGCCCTTCTTTTATTAATCGGAGAAATTTTTTAGATCCTGTTACATTGGTTCTTTCACCAACATTTACAAAGTTGGATTGGTCATAAATAACCAGTGGTTCTAGTCCTGAGAGTCTTAAAGTGTAATCCTTATTTTGCGACATAATATTATAACAAAGCACCGCAAAATAGGTTATTTCCTTTTTATAATATTACAAAAATCAGCTCTTAAGTTGTGTGGCAAATTGCCCGATTTTATGTTGCAAGTCTTTGGGATTAAATGGTTTAGTTACATAATCGTTCATCCCTGCCCTGATGCATTCATTCCGGGTTTCGCTTAAAGCATCTGCCGTAAGGGCAATGATGGGAATTTGGATACCCATTTTCCTGATTTCTTTACTTGCTTTGAT
>CAYSBE010000081.1:0-11943 GCA_964429245.1 uncultured Bifidobacteriaceae bacterium
AGTGCTGCGTTTACGATTAAAGAGGCAACCGTTCAACAGATAAACTCTCCATACCAGGTAGAGCTGGGTGAAATGCAAACCAAATTGCTAGAAAAAGTAGAAGAACTCACCCTCTATATATTGCAACAACAACAACAAATTGATGAACTAAAACGTATTTTAGCAGAACAACAATAACATACTTGCACTTATGAAAAAGCAATTAGTATGGATAACCTGCATACTGGCATTGGCCGCTTGCGAAAAAGATATAGCGCCTGAGCCATGCCAAAACCCGCTTGACCCCAATTGTGTAACTTACCACCCGTGTAATGGGGTGCAACCCGTAACAGCAGATTTTGAAATGTGGTATGGGAGTTATTTGGGAGGTGCTGATTTGAAAGGTAGATGGATAATTCAGGATTCGATATTTCCACCGGGAGATATTTTATTTAAAGCCAAGCTAAATGGTGCACAATACCAGTTTATATTGGGCTTAGATACCGTAACTGAGCAGCAGGATTACCGTAGGTTTGTAAAAAGTTTTTGGAACGATACGAGTATTTACAGTACCTACTATAACACACTCACCGTATGGAAAACACCCAATCCGAGTTGTTACCCTAATGAGCAAGCCATGACACGGCTTACCCGCAGTATCACCATCAAACGCCCCAGCCAATTGCTTACTTCAGGTATGTTCAAGGTGCTATATGATGGAGATGCAGACAGTACCCTCATACAAATTAAAACGTGGGCACTAACCAGTATGGGCACTATAGAAAGAGATGCCGAAAATCCCGGATATAGGTATTTTATTGGATTCAAAGGACTAAGAAGAGATACGTTTATGACTGAAGGGAGTAATAGAGGATATTGGTACACAGACAAACTCATTATTTTACCTGGCGGCAGCATGCCAAGCCTTGATCATCCTCAAAATGGCTATATACGCGTAGATCCTCATTCGCTCATCATCGAAGGCAATTACGAACTTAAATGGCCAAGCCCAATTACTTACACATTTAAAGGAGTTAAACTACAATGAAAAAATTCATACAACAAACAATAGTCACAACAGTAATTGTGATCATTCTACCATTTCAGAATAGGGCTCAGGTATGCCCCGATACGATAACTCAGGTATCAACCAATTTTTACAACCCAATAAATACCCGATTTGCAATTACCCGCCCTGCGCTTCCTAATTTTCTGTGTTAAAAAAATTAACTGCACACGGTCGGCAACCCGAGTACTCGGGTCGTGAACGGGTTGTAATTTTAGTGAAATGCTATTCCCAATTCGCCAGCCATGTGTTTCAAATCCTCAACCACCAGTTCATTCAACGGAATACCTGATTGCAGGCGTTCAGTTTTGGTTTCCAATTCAGGTTCACCCGGTATAATAACCGGAATATTTTCATCAATACGTTGTGAATGTTTGAACGCATCTATCCATTGGTCCATATCTTTTTTAAATGCATTGGCATCACTAAAGGCATCTATGCGCATGGCACCCACAAAATGACCAATACCTTTGCCCGGTTGGTCTTCACGCGGATTTAAAAAAGCTACAAAAGGCGGCACCCAAGGGCCGTAGTTGGCGCCCGAAAGCACGCCACTTAAAATATCAACCAGTGCACTCAATGCAAAGCCTTTATGTCCGGCTTGCGTATCTCCACTACCCCCCGCTACCGCGCGAATCTTTCGCGTGGTAACCAGTATAGTATTAAATAACAAATTCAATCATTTATACATGATACTTCTTCCGTTCACGTGGACTGCCTGTCCCGCAAGGCGGGTTGTCGTCCGCGTGAATGGTAAGCATCATCGGTTATGTGTTGGTAATTTTAGTGAAATGCTATTCCCAATTCGCCAGCCAGGTGTTTTAAATCTTCTACCACCAGTTCATTCAACGGAATACCTGATTGCAGGCGTTCAGTTTTGGTTTCCAATTCGGGTTCGCCCGGAATGATAACGGGAATGTTTTCGTCAATACGTTGCGCATGTTTGAAAGCATCTATCCATTGATCCATATCTTTTTTAAATGCATTGGCATCACGAAAGGCATCAATGCGCATGGCGCCTACAAAATGTCCGATACCTTTTCCGGGTTGGTCTTCACGTGGATTTAAAAAAGCTACAAAAGGCGGAACCCACGGTCCGTAGTTGGCACCCGAAAGCACCCCACTCATGATATCAACCAAGGCACTTAAAGCAAAGCCTTTGTGTCCGGCTTGTGTATCACCACTACCTAATGGTAATAATATACCACCTTCCTTGAGTGCATTGGGGTCATCGGTATCAAGCCCTTGCTTATCCTGCAACCAACCTAAAGGAACTTTTTTGTTTTTGCGTTGCGCAATTTCCAATTTACCATTGGCAGCAGTTGATGTAGCTAAGTCAATGACTACTGGGTGGTGTTTACCGGCAGGGATGGCATAGCAAATAGGGTTGGTACCCAGCATGCGTTGTTTGGAGTGAGTAGGAGCTACCAACGGGCTGGCATTGGTAAGTGCCATACCTATCATATCTTCGGGCAGAGCCATCATGGCGTGATATGCAGCAATACCAAAATGATTGGAGTTGTTTATTGCAACCCAACCTGTACCCACTAGTTTGGCTTTTTCAATGGCAATATGCATAGCATGAGGTGCAGAAACCAAACCCAACCCTGAATCCGCATCTAGTGTTGCGGTAGAAGGCGTTTCGTGTACAATGTGAAAGTGAGGTTGCATATTGGCGCGACCTTTTTGCCATAGGCGCACATAGCCGCTCAAACGGGCTACACCGTGCGAGTCAATACCACGCAAGTCGGCTTCCAGCAACACATCGGCAGCTTGATTGGCATCGGGTTCAGTCATACCGCAATGCATAAATACTTGTTTGGTAAACGCATGAAGTTTGGTGTGGGTATAAGTATGCATTAGATTATGAAAGGCTGTTTTCAATATTATTTAACAATTAGGGAATTTCATTTTTACAAATGTCGAATATGATTTCGTAATCCGTTTTTTCATAATGATGAGATATGAAATCCCTGAAACGTATTATTGGTGTTGGATCAATGCCTAAAACAGTAAGAAAGTAATCCGGTTGGATTTGCTCAATCTTTTTTACATGCTCTCCAATAACCTGTAGTCTCATTGCGACTGCATCGAGTAGTATTGTATTTTCATTATTTGAAATAAAATCGGAAGGCATGTAAATGTCTTGTGTTCTATTAATAATCAGGCGACAGTTTTCAGCCAATAAATTTAGCCTATCAATAATGATATGCTCAACCATAAACTAATTCAGTTTGAGTTGAATTTAAAAAACTGCTACTCAGATGTGGTCCTTTGCGTATGAGATCAACTTTACGATGCAGCAAATTCTCTAAATATACATGTAAACCAGCCAGTTTCTTATAATTTACTTCATCCATTGTAACGAGTATATCCACATCGCTATCATTCCGAGTATTTTCATTTACAAATGAGCCAAACAATAATAACTGCTTCACACCAAAAAGCTTAAGTTCGGCTTCATGGTCAGTGATCATTTTTTTTATCTGCTCCTTGTTCATAATACAAAATTATAATTTTACTGAGTTATTGGCATACCTAAATTTATCATAATTCATTTAATGCATCATCACCACTTGTCGCACCGCATTACTTCGCATCAATAATAAACGGAGCACTTTTGCCACCCATGATGATGACTTTGCTGTTTGCAGATTTGGCCAATTCGAGGTTTGCTTTAATGGTTTCGTATTGCAATTGTTTGTCAGATAATCCGCTGCTTATAATTTTTTGGTAGTCAGCTATTCCTTGCGCTTCCACACGTTTGCGTTCGGCTTCTTGTCTTTCTTTTTGCAACACAAATTGCATTTTTTGTGCTTCTTGTTCGGCATTTATTTTTGATTCGATACTGGTTTTTACCGATTGCGGAAGGGTGATGTTTCTCACCAAAAGTTGCTCAAGTACCAATCCTCGCTTTTTGAAATCCTCCTCAATACTATTGAATATACGGGTTTGAAATTCATCGCGTTTAGATGAGTACAATGAAATGGCATCATAATACACGGCATTGTCCCTAATTTTTGTGCGTGTAAGTGGGCGCACAATTTTGTCTTTATAATCTGCACCTGTTTCTTTTAACAACCTAGGGGCATCTGTAGGAATAAGTCTGTACAAAACCGTCAAGTCAATTGTTACTTCAAGTCCATCAGATGTAAGCACACGAATGGCATCGTCACCAGCTTGGTTTCCTTCATCATGTATACCACTCATGGTATAGTTTTGTGTTTTGATATCAAGTTCTTTAACATCCAATACCGGATTAATAAAACTCAAACCACTGGTTAAAATATCATCTTGTACATTACCGAAAAGTATTTTCACACCAACATGTCCTGCATCTATTTGTTTTAAGCAAGAGGTCATCACGCCTAAAATAATCATAGAAATACCTACTCCTTTAGCAATGGAGGAAAATCTTTTTAAAACGTCAAATTTATTTGTGACAACTGTTGCAATTACCAAAACGATAATGCCAAATATGATGAATCCCATATGATTTAAATTTTAGTGCAACTTACGAAAAATAAGGATGTGTGATGCTATATTTTACATTAACGGCTGAGGGTTATTCCCAAGCACCCATTGAAGGGGATGTTGTATTTCGTGGAAATTGACCGTAATCAGAAGGGATATTCAAATACACTCCGGTGTTTTTTGCAGGTGATTGGCTTTTAATTCTAAAATCATAGTCATTCGAATTTTCAAAAGCCGGATCTATATTCAAAATATTGTTATTGATATTTAAAGCTGCAATGGTTGTTTTGAGTAAGCAATTTTGAAATATCCTTGTGGTAAAAGTGGGGTTGCCATCAGCAGCATTATTCAGAATCAATTCTTCTTCGCGACTACCATAAATGATATTATTGGCAATACGATAATTAAGGGGCACTGATAAGATAATTTGTCCATTTTCATTTTTAAAAGGAGAATTATCGAGAAGAAAATGTGGGTTTTGCCTGTTAAAGTTGTTATTATAACTTGCAAATGTATTATGATACAAAGTGTAGTCGCCACCTAGGGCACCATAAAAAGTAAACTGGCCACAATTGGTGATTATATTGTTGATTGCTATAATGTTTGCAGAGTATCCGATTAAGCCTACAGCTTGCATGTTTTCAATAAACGATTCGCGTATAAGTAAATTAGGATTCGAATTTGCCGAAACGGAATCAACTTCAACACCGATAATACCATTTTTGATGATGGCATATTTGACGATATTGTCAACACTTCCGGGTAAAATGCGTATACCTATCCATTGACCGGTAAGCGTTCTGTAATCAGCATCGGTTCGTGTGCCTTCAAATACAATAGGATTATTTGCCTCTCCTTCTACAATAATAGTTCCTGCAACAAGCAGTACAGATTTGTTGTAAGAATGAATTTTTGCTCCAGGCTTGATGACAAGGGTTAAGCCTTTAGGTACCAAAACTGAATCATAAATAACATATGGTTTATCGTTGTCCCAAATAAGTTGTCCGCCTGAGCCTTGTAATACTTCATTTCGGTAATAATGTGCATCGCGTCCATAACCTACAAGTTGTACCTCCTGCATATTTCCATTTGTTTCAAAAATGAGTTGATCATTTACAATAAATGGCGTGTTGCTACCATTGGGTTGAATGTAAATTTGAACGAAAATCATAATGGAGTCGTTGCTCCTTATTTCTTTTCCAATTGCTTGTGAACCGGGTTTGCCATCTATATTTAAAATGTAAACTCCCGGAAACTGACCTGAAAGTCTAATATTGGTTTTCACCCCATCTTTATTTCGATTGATAACCCATAATTGTTTGGTTACGGAAATGGGAGTATTTGTTCCAAACTGTGAAAAGACGGTATCAAAAAAAAGGGTATCTGTTGAAAAGGATAACTTGAGGGATTGGTCCGTTGAAAAATCATCCTCCCTGGTACAGGATGAAGTGAAAATAATAAAGCCAAATAAAAAGGCCGCGATATATGTACAGCAAAATTTCAAGCCTCCGAATTAACGCAAATTGACTGAGAAAATTGCTTTATGGTAGCAGATTGGCTAAAGCAGATGCTATATCGGGGTATTTAAACTTAAAGCGTTCGTTTAACCATTTTTTTCCTGAAACGTGTTGAGAGGCTAGTAACATGGTATGCATTTCGCCAAATATGAGCTTAAGTGCAAATACAGGTGCATTGGGAATAATCAATGGGCGATTTAGTCTTTTGGCCATTTGACGGGTTATATTATTGTGTGTAACAGGCTCCAGGCTAACTCCATTATAAATACCATTTATTGCTTCATTCTGAATCAGGTAAAGGTACATTCGACAAAGATCATCGATATGTACCCAGCTCAGGTATTGGTTTCCTGTACCTAAAGCTGTGCCTGCAAAAAGTTTGATGGGAGCAGCAATTTTCGGGATAAAGCCACCATCTTTTGCCAATACCACCCCGGTTCTGATGATGCTAACTGCAATTCCATGTTGACGTAGGGCAATAGCTTCTTTTTCCCAATCATCGCATACTTTTGCCAAAAAGGTAGTGCCTACAGGTGTATCTTCAGGGGTATTTTCTCCTGTATCATTTCCATAAATACCTATGGCGCTGGTTGATACAAGTTTTTTTATACCGGTCGGATTGTATTTAACAATACTTTCAACCAACAATCGGGTAGAAGCGATGCGGCTATCATAGATTTCCTTTTTGTATGATTCCGTCCATCGATGTGCTTCAACACCTGCGCCAGCCAAGTGAATAATGTAATCATTATTGATAATAGCGTTTGGGTCGATTTCATCTTTTTCGGGATTCCATACATATTGCATGTATTTATCAGTTGAAGCATTTTTATTTCTACCTAAATGACTGACAATAAAACCATTGGAAATTAATAGCATACTTAAATGTCTGCCGACTAAACCCGAACCACCCGTAATAAGAACTCGATTTTGCATAATTGAATTGTCAAATAAAAACAAAAGTAGGACAGCAATGTTTAAAATCTTAAATATTAAGGAGGTATAAAATTGGGAATCTTTTCGATACGAGATATAGAAGCTGCTTCGGGTATCAAAAGCCATACCTTAAGAATTTGGGAACAGCGTTACGGGATTATTAAGCCAAAACGTACTGAAACCAATATTCGGTATTATGATGATGATGACTTGAAATACATCTTAAATATAAGTGTACTAAACAAACATGGGCTAAAAATTTCGGAAATTGCTAAAATGAACAAAGATGAAGTGAATGATCACATTCTTCGTCTTAGTTCTAGCTCATCACAATACGATAGTCAAATAAAATTGCTCGTAAGCCGCATGGTTTCATTTGACGAGTATGGATTTAATCAAATTCTTACTACAAGTATTATCCAGTTTGGTATTGAAGAAACAATGCTCAATATCGTTTTTCCGTTACTAAATGAGATTGGACTCTTATGGCAAGTAGGATGCATACAACCCTCACACGAACATTTTGCATCCAATATCATCAAACAAAAACTTTATGTAGCTATAGATGGTAATTTGGGTAAGTATGCCAACAACAGGAAAAAGTTTCTCCTGTTTTTGCCTGAAGGAGAAAAGCACAATATTGGATTGTTATTTGCAAATTATATCATCCGTTCGCGAGGACATGAACTTTTATATTTGGGACAAGAAGTACCTATGGTAGACTTGAGCAAAACAGCTTTCGATATACATCCTGATTATGTATTTACCATTGTTACTGCATCTACCATACAATTCGATAAGCAAGAGTTTGTAGATTCGTTAAAGAAAATGTGGCCTGATGCAACATGTTTACTATCTGGTTATCAATTTGTTTATAATACCGAGCAATCGGTCAATTTACCCGATAACTTTTCAATCATACACTCAGCGGTAGATTTTATAAAATTCGTAGATGACCTTTCTTATTTGGGAACGGATGTTTCCAGAAATTAATAGCCTATTTGATAAGGTACTATTTGATAGTCTGATGGAACAATAAACAGATTATCATCTAGTTTTTTAATTTCTACACCCGAAGCTGTGTAGGTCATTCTTATTCCTTCTTCAAAAAGCTGATACTCCAATATGCAACCATTAATATCCAAGTTGCTGTATGAGTCACTGTGAATCGGAGGCAGATCTTTGGTGTAGTAGGCAGCAAACGTAAAAGGTTTCCCATCTACGATTGAATTGATAATAATTTTGTTGCACGTATATCCCGCAATAGTTTTGGTTTGGGTTGTATATTCAATCTTTGGATTTCCTGAACCATGTTGTGTATTTAATTTTTCCTTCATTTGCTTATTTTGTTCAGAAGATATATGCATGGCAATTTTTTTTCCCATCATTGATGAAAGTGCATAGCTTTCATTTGTCTCCACATCAATAATAATGATGGAAGGACCCATAATTGTTTTAAGCTCCATGCGTTGTTTGGAACCCTTCATCAATACATACATGTTGGTAGGCAAATACATTGAAGATTCTTTAAGTTGCTGAGGTATGCTGTCGTATTTGATATCGAAAGAAATCATTCCTTCAAATGTATGCTGTGCTATAGAGCCAAATGAGAGAAGCAGAGAACAAACGGAAAAAATAATTGACTTTACCATATGAGTTTTTCTTTGTTTAAAAATGAAGCTATCCCTTTTTTACAATCATCTGTTGCGCGGGCTTTGGCATTTATTTCTGCTGCATACTTGAGCGCATCTAAAGTAGCTAAATGTGGAACATGAGCAGCCATTTGTTTCACAAGGGTAATAGATTGTGAAGAAGTTGATTTACAAAGTTTCTCAGCAAATTTGGTGACGTGCTCATTTATCAATGTCGCATCAATAACTTTATTGATAAGTTTATAATTCAGTGCTTGATTGGCATCAAATACTTCACCTGTAAGCATCATCTCGCGAGCTGATGTTTCTCCAACTTTTCTCAACAGAAACACCATCACGATGGCGGGTACAAAGCCAATTCGCACTTCAGTATATCCAAAAGTGGATTCGGGAGTAGCAAAACAAAAATCACAAACAGATGCCAAGCCGCAACCTCCTGCTATAGCAGCCCCTTCAACCTGCGAAATAATTATCTTAGGCGCATGGTAAATCATGCTGAATAATTCCATCAAATGTGTGGAGTCAATTAGGTTTTCTTCAAAAGTATTTTTTTGCAACTGTTGTAAATAACCAAGATCAGCTCCTGCGCAAAATGCCTCACCCGAACTTTTAATTACAATTACTTTGCAGTTATCGTCATCTATAGCTGTAGAAAGTATGTGTTTAATTTCATGTACAAATTCAAAGCTTAATGCATTTCTTTTTTCGGGTCTATTTAAGGTGATGTAACCAACCCGATTGACCAATTCATAGCCTACCATTTCTTTCATTTTACAATGATAATTGAAATGATGCAGAATCAATCACGGAATAATATGGGATATTCTGGTTGTTAAAATATGCCTGCATTCTATGTAATTGTTTTTGTGATAAATTAGAAGTAAAAATCACTTTTTCGGGTTGTATTAATTTTAGCTTGTTTTCATGTAATGGATAATTAATTATAGCAATATCACAAGGATATGAAGGAGTATCACGGGTGTTTAATTTACCGGTGATGATAATTCGACTATGAACTGAAGTGTAGGTAAATGATTGGCCGGTATCGAGAATTATTTGCTCATCTTGAATACCGTTTCGCCATTTGTGTTGTGTGAGGTGAAACCGCATTTTGTCTTTATCCGCTATCAGCATACTATCGGCAATAAGAATTGATGAAGTTGACTTGAAAATGCGAATAGCGCTTAATTTATTTACTTTATAAACCGTAATTAAATGTTGCCTAGAGTTTTGAATTTGATGATATGAGATACTGATTAAAAATAATAAAAATAAAACAGCCCCAAGACGGAAAATATATTTTTGATACAGCAAAAAATAACTTACAAAACATAGCATGAATCCGTACATCAAAATGGACTGAAAGATACTGATATGAATTCCTTCTGTGTAGGCAAATGGCAGTTGTTCTACAAACTTTACCATCATATTGGTAAATTGGATTGTGAGGCTCACAAATTTCCCTACGATAAAGGCAGGCCAATGCATAGTGCCTACTGCTACCAACAACATGCATCCATATAGAATGACATTGGTTAATGGAATAATAATCAGGTTGGAAAATAAAAAGCAAAATGGAAATTGGTGAAAGTATAGCATTCCGATTGGCATAGTGGCCAATTGGGCTGCGATGGAAACCGATGAAATTTTCCAAACCTGATCCATAAATACATTCGATGCGGTGTACCAATTGTATATATACGGTTGCAAAAATACAATGCCTAATACAGCCATATAACTTAGCTGAAATCCAACACTTGCAATATAGTTTACATCATAGAGCATAAGAAATAATGCAGATGCTGCCAACGTATTGTAGATATTTGAATTTCGTTTGATCACATCGGAGAAAATGATAAAAGTAAACATCACCGTAGCGCGCAAAATGGAGGGTGATAAGTTGCACAGCATTGAGTAGGTCCATAATATGCTAAGTATGATAAACGCCTTTATGTATTTCCCTTTTTTAAATCGCTCTACAAAATGGAGTAGTTTGGTCAGCAACATAAAGATAATGCCTACATGCATGCCTGATACTGCCAATACATGCAGTGTTCCGGTATGGGCATATGCCTGCATGGTTTCATCATCAATTTCATCATCATTCCCATACAACAATGCTTGGGCAATCCCTTTCTGGCTATTGTTGCCAATATAGATTGACAGAATTTTTCTAAAGTATTCTTGTAACTCATACACTTTTTCACTTGCAGAGAAGTATTTTTCATAAGGAATGATAGTAATCTCATTTGGTTGCAAATAAATCTGATGATGAATTTGCCTGAATGCCAAGTATCGTTTATAATTAAATTCATCCGGATTTTGAGGTGGCGAAATTTCCCTGATTTTTGAATAAGGGATTTGCATCCGGTCACGATATTGAAGCAGACAAATGGAATCCGTTTTCTTTAGGTAGATAATAATTTTGCCATTTACAACAGTTGAAGTTCCGATTCCTCCCCTGGCAATGATGGATGCTTCCACTTTCCATGAACGCTTTTTTGCAACACCGGGTTCCTCAACTTGTGCAATCAGGTAAGCTCCTTCATGGTTTAAAAAATAGGAGTTATGATTTCGAACATCTTGCCACTGATGCAACGCCA
This sequence comes from uncultured Bifidobacteriaceae bacterium, assembly GCA_964429245.1. GTDB lineage: Bacteria > Bacteroidota > Bacteroidia > UKL13-3 > UKL13-3 > CAYSBE01. Next base: position 11,228 of record CAYSBE010000081.1, read on the forward strand.
TGCCACTTGTAAAATAGAGTATGGAGAGTGCAACTCCGGCATAGGATTTTGATGTGTACATAATCAAGGAAAATAAACCGGCTACCGCGAAAATTACGAGAGAAAACTCAAGCCCAAGAGGATAGAACATGCTAATGCCACAGCCCAAAACAAATGGCAGAAAAATTCTAACAACGGGAATCTGATGCCAATACCCTGCATTCATAAACGTGAAAATAAATAATGCAAACTAGAAATCAATCACTTGCCATTCATAAATTTTGTATAGTTTTGCATGCATAATTAATTATTCATGGAAACAGGTTTGGTACATTTACACAATTTGCTTAGATGGGGCGTATTGCTTTTTGGTCTTTATGCCATTACAAAATCAGTATTGGGAATTATTCATAAGCGTGAATTTACTTCAAAAGAAAATCTTTCGCATGTATTGTTCGTAGTATTTTGTCATACACAACTCGTATTGGGATTGGTATTGTATTTCATCGGTCCAACGATGAAAGGCATACGTGCATCAGGAGGGAATATCATGAAAGATGCCGCTCTGCGCTTTTGGGCAGTTGAACATTTGGTTGCAATGGTTATCGGTATCGTACTTGTGCAAGTGGGCCGCTCATTGAGCAAAAAAGAAACCGACCCGATGAAGAAGCACCGTAAAGCCGTAATCTTTTTTGGTTTAGGTTTGCTGATTATCCTTTCAAGTATTCCGTGGCACA
>CAYSBE010000082.1:0-11808 GCA_964429245.1 uncultured Bifidobacteriaceae bacterium
AGTAAACCCTGATTTGGATACGCAGCATCCCATGCACAAGATTATTGCGCAACTTATTTGCAAACTGTTTTAAATTTTCTTCCTAAAAACCGCTTTTCAACATGCTTGTTAATTAATTAACTTTAAAAGTTAATGTCTTTGTGTATTTTCACATTATTAATCAGGCAAATATGTCAACAACCTTTCATTCAACTCCCCTTCATTGGAGAAGATTTACGGGAGAAAAAATTGACCACTCCATCGTTGATGAAGTAGAAGCAAATATCAAACGTGAAGTGGAAGCGGGCAACAAAATTAAAGTTTGTATTGGTACCGACTCGCAGGTGACCCATGATGTAACCGAATTTGCTACCGTAATTGTTTTTGTAAGAGAAAAGCGTGGCGGGTTTATGCTCATCAGCAGTGATAAAACCAAACAACAATTTGCCTTAAAAGAACGCATGTTGCATGAAGTAGCACGTTCAATTGATATTGCCTACAAGCTGTGTGAAATATTGGATAAATACCAAATAGACCTTGAAGTGCACGCTGATATCAATACCAATCCACAATTTAAGTCGAACACGGCATTGAGCGAAGCCATGGGTTATATCTTAAGCATGGGATTTCAATTTAAAGCCAAGCCCGATGCGTTTGCCAGCTCCTATTGTGCCAATAAAATGGTGCATTAATTATTTAATGGCCCCACAACATATCTTGCTTATCGCTTGATAATAATTTTTCTGTGCGATTTCTCGTACGGTGTTTCAATTGTGAATAGGTATGTTCCACCCATTTCAAGGGGATTGATTTTTTGCTGAAATGTATGTTCACCTACCGGTAAATTAGGCATTGTTTTTTCTTCTATTTTTCGTCCGTCAATCGTATACAAACTAATTTTAGTATCGGCTACTTGGGTTAAATAAAACTTTACCAAAAACACACCACTATTGGGATTTGGAAATACTTCCATTTTCAAGGTGCCAATGCTTTGCTCATTTAAATCATCTACACCCACAGCTGTATGTTTGATGACATATACTTTAAATACCTGGCTGCTGGCACTGCTTTGTGTGCCGGTATTTGTAAAAAATATATTGGCTGCCGTACTGCTAATGCCTCCATAAATATATCCCACCAACGTGCTGTCAGATATAAGCGAATCTAATTTTATGACTTCATTTTTAAACTGTGGGACACTCTGAATGGGAATAAACTCAGCTCCTGCTCCTAGCAAACTTGGCATCTCAACCGGTAGTTTGTATTCAGCCATCGAGCCGGTCGCATCGCGGGTAACGCGGGCAATGGTTTTAACAAATGGTACATTGTTGTCTTGTACCAAAATACCTGCACTGTCATAATATTGCGCGATACCGCCAAAGAAAACCGTATGCATCTCTTTAGTTGATTCTGAATACACAGGTAAAACCCCGCAATGGTAGTGGTTATAGTATTGCTGAAATATGTTGTTTACAGTAAAATTTGCACTGTCAACGGTTACGCTGTTTAAGAATGGTAAATTTACGGTAGGTCTAAATACTCCCGAAAATAGGGTAATGCCTTCTGCGCCATCAGGTAATATTTGGGGTACTGCATTGTAGTCCCTGCGGTGCAAGTTGGCAGAATCTGTAAGGGTAGGTAAATGTGTAACGGTAATGGTTGTTCCATTATCGGTCAGGTTAAACTTTCTTACGGCATCTGTATATACCTGTGTGTAGGTTGGATTGCCCATGGGGTTGTAATTTCCATCAAATTTATTTCCTCCCAGAAGGTAAAAAGTATTGTTGATTTTTTTGAGGTGTCCGCCTGTTACGGCAAATTGCACATCGCTTATTTGCCTGATATAGCCGGTAAATGAGGAGCCAGCAATGATTGCATTGATTACAGCCGGAACATCTATTGCAGTCAGGTTATCAAACGTTTTTCTGGTTGCGGTTGCCGTATTGTATCCATAGCCTCCAATCAAGTAAAGGTATTTACCCTCTTGGTGAAATTCCATATTGGTGGAACTAAGTTGTTCCTGCAACGCAACAGATAGCGAGGTGATGGGTGCACTCCATTTTTGCTGAGATACAGGGTCTACAACAATCAATTGGTTGTTGTTTCCCGCAACATCAAATGCTGCAAACGGTTGCCTGCGGTGCAATCCGTCAAGTCTGCCACCTACAATAAGCCACTTGCCATTATGTTGGCCATAAGCATATGATTGCAATCCGCCAAGCCCATCGATATTGATGGGTTCAATATGTATGCTGAATGGTGAATTTTGCGCATACATGGTGATGCTGCAAAGGATAATACCTATAAATGAAATCAGTTTGGTCATCATTGTTTGAGGTTTAATTTTACTTCAATGATACCTGCTTTGGATAGTCCTATTTGTGACTTTTGTTACCTAAGTTTTTCTTTATTGGAATACGTTACGCCCATTAGTATTTATTAGCCATTCCATGCATGACTATTCCCATAATTTTTACTTTTCCCCAACGTGGCAAAGTTCGTAATGAGTATGCCAATAATTTGCTTAAAAATCCGGGTAATACGGTTGTTTGTTTTCCCAAAGCCCTTAAAATAGGAATGCCAATTTGCGAAGGGGTCATTGTTTTTGCCATACTCATATTGGCTCGTTTACTAAAACCACTTTCTACCGGACCGGGTGCTACAGCCAATACATCCACTCCATGTGGCTTGAGTTCTACCGAAAGTGCTTCTGCCAGCGATTGTACATACGCTTTGGTTGCACCATAATTTGCGGCATACGGAGTTCCTTGAAATGCTACCATAGAGCTCATCAAGATGATGCCTCCCCTTTTTTGTTGAACAAATAATTGGCTATAGTAATGTGTTAAAGAAAGCACTGCTTCACAATTTACCTTCAGCATATTTATTTCGGTTTGCAGGTTGCTGTCAATAAAATTACCTGATGTGCCAAAGCCGGCAGAGGCAACTAAAAGACCAATATCTAGACCGTTTGTGGCTTGAATGATTGAACCTATTCCATTGGGTTCTGAAACATCAGCAACCACAATTTTTATTTCGATGTTTGCAATGGCCTTGAGTTTTCTTTCTACTTCCTGCAACGTGTTTGCATTTCGCGAAACGATGACTAAGTTAATTGCTGCCGTTGCTAACTGGGTTGCTAGTTCAAGTCCAATGCCAGAAGTGGCTCCGGTGACAATGGCCCAACAGCCATACTTGTTTTTGAGTCGTTGCTTTTCCTTATCCGATAGTTTCATTTTGTGTTTGCTTTGATTTGAATAATGGTTTGCCTTGCAAGGCTTGGATTAGCGTGAAAACGGCAAGCGCTGCATACAATACTGAAATTACAATGGTGGCTTTTGTATTTTTTAACACATAAAATGAAAGGATTGGCAATACCTGCAAAGCATGCATTCCGATAAAATGCGCTACCCTAGGGTCACCAAATTTTGTACTCCAGTTTAGCAGCGGTATTCCCGGACCTCCATCAGCACCGCCAATGGTATGGGTGAGTCTTGATCCCATTACAAATCCTTCAAATGAAAATACAACAAATAGGATGATACCCAATCGGATTGACCATACATAGTATGAAGGTAAATCCGGAAAGTCGTACTTAAAAAACAGGATGCCGACATATGCTGTGTATAAAGTAACAAGTGTTGCCGCAATGGCCATCAAACTATATAAGGCGGAATATGCCGGTGTACTTAAATTATAATGTGATAATTGCCCCTTCCCTGCTTGAATGGCGATATAGACAATTTCGAAACCTAATAAAACGATGATACTCCAATTGAATATTTTTATATTGAACTCAGGCAATTCGTAACAATACCAAGCCATGGCCCAGGCAAACAGAAAAGTAGAGTATGCGAATTTAAAGGGCTTGTACCACGCATTGATATTGTAAACCTGCGTGTTTGTAATTCTTGTTAAACCAAGGAATACCATGGCCGCTACAAAACAGATGATTCCATAATAGAAAAGGGTTTCGTTTCTGTATTTAAGTTGTTGAATGAAATCAATCATTGTTGTGTTTTAAATTGAATGTAAATATGAAACTGCTATTTAATGTCGCGAATACAATACATTGATTAGGTGGTGCAATATTCGTTTGCATCTTAACTGCAAAACGATAACATATGTTTAGATTTTCTTGTGTTCAGCTTTTTTCAATCGGCTTAGATGAACCGGAGTAATGCCTAAATAAGATGCGATCATGTGTTGCGGAACGCGGTTATGAATATTTGGGAAAACTTCTGCAATACTGTCATAGCGCTGCTTTGGGGTTCTTGCATACATGTTTTTAATGCGGTTGTCTTGGTAAATAAAATAATATTCTGCGATCAATCGGCCCATTTTTTGTCCTTCTTTTAAGTGCGCATATCCCCACTCTATGGATAAACGTGGCAATACAATGGCTTCCGTTTCTTCCATAGCCTGCAAGGCATACAGTGAAGGTTGTTGTTGAATAAAGTTTGAATAGTCGGCTATAAACTGATTTTCTAAAGCAAAATGGATGGTGTGCTCGTTTCCTGCATGGTCAATTAAAAACACCCTGATTAGTCCTTTATTGATAAAAAACACATCGTTGGGTACGGCACCCGGTTCACTAATTAGTTGTTGGCGTTTAAATGTTTTTAACACAGCTTGACCAAGAAAATCGTCTAACTCCGTTTCAGAAACCTGAATCATTTGTTTCATGACCTGCCTTATCTGTTCCATAGAAAAACTGTAGCTATTGATTTGTGTATTCCAAATGTAAGGTTTCAAACTAAATAAAAAAGGCTGCCCCGGTGAGGAACAGCCTTATTCATATTAATGTATGTGTTGTTACTTAAAAAACTTGCCACTTGGGGTAAAGTAAATGGTCATCTTATCTTTATCTTTTTCAATATCTAAAGCATAAAACTTGCCATCATTGTTCAATTCGTTGTATGATTTTGTGATGGTGTATCCCGGATACATATTCAACGCCATTTTCTTTACGTTTTTGGAACTTCTGTCAGGGGTATTTCGTTTACTGTTTTTATCCAATCACCATTCTCAAAATACTCAGCTTGGTATTTATAGCCATCTTCTTCGTAGTTTACATGGTATATCGTTATGGTTTTTTTTTGTCCAAATTGAATCTTTTATTCCCTTAGAATTGTGTGAATGATAGCTTTTTAAAACTTGCTTTGGTACTTCACTTTGTTTTACTATTGTTTGCGCCTGTAGGGTATTTATCAAAGCAAACCCAACTAGAAGAATAAAGGTAAATAAATGTTTTTTCATGTCTTTTTATTTTGGGTAAAAATACAATCTTGCACCAAAAAGACAACGATATTTTTGTGGCATAAGAATTGAAAGCTATATTGACTTCCCAAAATTTAAAAAAACGAAAAATGGAAAAAGCCCTGAAATACATACAAGAATTGATAAGTGATGAAAGTGATAGTCAAGATTTTATATCATTGCTTTCGCCCGAAGAAGAAGATGAAATGAACAAAGAGCAGCTGCCTGATTTGCTGCCAATATTACCGCTTCGCAACACGGTTTTGTTTCCCGGGGTTGTCATACCCATTACCGTAGGTCGTGAGCGTTCTATAAAATTGATTAAAGAAGCCTATAACGGAAATAAAATTATTGGCGTTGTTGCCCAAATCAACCAAAATATTGAAGAGCCTACTTTTGAAGATATATACAAAGTGGGTACAGTAGCCAAAATCATGCGCATGTTGCGTATGCCTGATGGCAGCACAACCGTCATTATCCAAGGTAAACGCAGGTTTACCATTTTAGAAAATATGCAAACAGAGCCATACATGGCTGCCAAAGTTCAATTTATGAATGAAGTGAACATTCGCAAAGATGATGAGCTTACTGCTATCATTGGCTCTATTAAAGACCAATCGCTACAAATTATTGACCTTGCCCCTCACCTGCCATCCGAAGCTTCTATTGCCATAAAAAATATTGATAGTCCAAGTTTCCTCATCAACTTTATCTCTTCCAATATGAATGCCGAAATGGCATCAAAACAAGAGATATTGGAAATTGAAGATTTGCAAGAACGTTGCCAAAAGGTATTGGAACATTTAGCCAAAGAAATTCAGATGCTTACGCTAAAGAATGAAATACAAAACAAAGTTCGTGGCGATTTAGACAAACAGCAGCGTGAATTTTTTCTGCAACAACAAATTCGTGCTTTACAAGAAGAGCTTGGTGGCGACTCGCCCGAGCGTGAAATTGAAACCATGCTCAAAGCGGCCGAAAACAAGCAATGGTCGAAAGAAGTGTATGATGGATTTAAAAAAGAAGCAGAACGCCTTCGCAGGATGAACCCCATGGCTCCTGATTATTCGCAACAACTTAGCTACCTTCAATTATTACTTGACCTACCTTGGAACGATTTTACAAAAGATAGTTTTGACCTAAAGCGTGCAGAGAAAATACTTAACGAAGACCATTTTGGTTTAGACAAAGTGAAAGAACGCATACTTGAATACCTCGCAGTATTGAAGCTAAAAGGCAATATGAAAAGTCCTATCCTTTGCTTGTATGGCCCTCCCGGTGTTGGAAAAACATCACTCGGAAAATCTATTGCCAAAGCTTTGAACCGCAAATATGCTCGTATAGCATTGGGTGGACTGCATGATGAAAGTGAAATACGCGGACACCGCAGAACCTATATTGGTTCAATGCCCGGACGCATCATTCAAAACCTAAAAAAGATTAAAACGGGGAATCCCGTGTTTGTATTGGATGAAATTGATAAAGTGGGACGCGATTTTCGTGGCGACCCTTCTAGCGCATTGCTTGAGGTGCTTGATCCTGAGCAAAACAATGCCTTTCATGATAATTACGTAGAAATTGACTACGACTTATCCAATATCCTTTTTATTGCCACAGCCAATTCGCTCGACAGCATACAGCCTGCTTTGCTCGATCGCATGGAGATTATTGAAATTACCGGATACACCACCGAGGAGAAAATACAAATTGCGCAAAAATATTTAGTCCCAAAACAATTGGAAAATCATGGCCTCAAACCAAAAGACCTGAAATTGGCCGATGCGGTTATTGAATTCATGATTACACATTACACCCGTGAGTCTGGTGTGCGCGGATTAGACAAACAAGTTGCAGCCGTTGTTAGGTATGTTGCCAAAGAACGTGTGATGAATGGTAAAAATTCCAAACATCAAATAACCAGTGAACTCATCTCGAAAATTTTGGGGGTGCAACGCGTTGAGCCTGAAATGTACCAAAACAATGATGAGGCTGGTGTGGTTACTGGATTGGCATGGACATCCGTAGGTGGTGAAATATTGTATGTGGAAAGTCGCCTCACACGTGGCAATGGCAAACTTACCCTTACCGGACAATTGGGTGATGTGATGAAAGAATCTGCTATTACAGCCCTCACCTACTTAAAATCACATGCTGCTGATTTGCATATTGACCCACGGTTGTTTGATAAATGGGATGTGCATGTGCATGTGCCTGCCGGTGCTGTTCCTAAAGATGGCCCTTCGGCCGGAATTACCATGCTTACTTCCCTTGCTTCGGTGTTTACCCAACGCAAAGTAAAAAGCAGCTTGGCCATGACAGGCGAAATTACCCTTCGCGGAAAAGTGTTGCCAATTGGCGGTGTAAAAGAAAAAATACTTGCTGCCAAACGTGCCGGCATCACCGATATCATCATGTGTGAGCAAAACAGAAAAGATGTAGCCGATATCAAACCGCATTATCTTGAAGGATTAAATATGCATTATGTACATAACATGCAACAAGTGCTTGATATTGCTTTGCTAACCGAGCAAGTGGTGCAACCCATTGATTTGAATGCGGCATTAAAAGAAGTTGCTAAAGAAAACTAAATAGCATGCATACCCTGCTCAAAGTACTTTTGTTGCCTTTTACTGCACTGTACGCATTGGGTATTGCATTGCGAAACTTTTTTTATCATTCGGGAATCATTACCCGCACCTCTTTTGATATTCCGATTATTTGTGTGGGAAATATAGCCGCAGGCGGCACAGGAAAAACTCCACATATTGATTGGTTGGTTGGCAAATTGAAAAACCAATACCAGCTTGCGTTGCTTTCGCGCGGCTATGGTCGAAAAACAGTAGGATATGTAGCTGCTTACCCAAAAATTACTCCCGCTCAACTGGGTGATGAGCCCTTGCAGCTATATCGTAAACACCGCATCCCGGTTGTTGCCTGCGAAAATCGGGTAATGGGCGTACCTTCATTGCTTGGCGATTTTCCCGATACACAATGCATCCTGATGGATGATGGCATGCAACATTTGCCTATCAAAGCCGGATTGTATATTATGCTTACGCAATACCAACATCTATTTACCCATGATATGTTATTGCCCTCTGGCAGGTTGCGCGAATTTAAAAGTGCCTACAAACGTGCTGATATAATTGTGGTAACAAAATGTCCCATTGACATTTCAGAAACAATGAAGCTAAGCATTATTGGTGAAATAAACCCATTGCCTGAGCAAAAGATATTGTTTAGCCATATTGCATATAAGCCTTTGCTGTTTGCAAATGGCGATACGCCTGTGCTTCCGGCTGATGCTTCTTTTATACTGGTAACCGCTATTGCCGGTGCCGACTTGCTAATAACTCATTTGCAGCAGCACGGTAAAATTGCCCACCATTTTGAGTATCCAGATCACCATGCATTTACCGAAACTGATGTGCACAATTGGCTGCACAAGTTGAAACTATCAGGTGGCAATACCTATTTGGTATGCACAGAAAAGGATGTGGTGAAACTGGATGGGTTTATGAATGACTTGGCCCCTCACCTGCTGGTGGTACCTATTGAAATGGCCATGAACACCGATGATGAACAGGCATTGTTGAAACAGGTGACCACGTTTATTGATACATTCCCTACTGAAGAAATTTAATATAACGTGTAATATGCTTCCCCAAAAATAGTCCAATTTTAAAGTAGAAAAATCAATACTAGCTTCAAGCTAAAAAAATAAAACCGATATTTGAGTATTATATTCCAAAACCAAAACACAATCCAAAATGAATATTAAAATAAAAAGCTTAATGCTTAGGCTACAAACAATCACTTGCAAAGTGGTATTTTTTGCTACACTTGCTTTGCCAACAATTACGGCTAATGCTCAAAACCCTGAGCTGTTTGAAGACAAAATATTAATCGATAATATTTCGGCACCATGGGGGTTTACATTTATCAATAGCGATGAAGTTTTGTTCACTGAAAAAAGAGGTAAAGTATTTAGGTATATCATTTCTAAAGACTCAATTATTGAAATAACAGGAGTGCCAACAATTGCACAAATAGGTCAAGGTGGTTTGTTAGATATCGCCCTACACCCAAATTTTAGTACCAATAATTTCATATACTTAACATATGCTGTTAGCGCAACCGGTGGCTCTACAACTGTATTAGGCCGAGGACAGCTTGTAAATAATCAAATCCAAGGCTTTGAAGAATTGTTTAGGGCTTTACCTGTAGTAAACTCAACTGTGCATTTTGGAAGTCGCATTATTTTTGATCAAAATAATTTGCTTTACATGTCTGTTGGCGACCGTGGCATGCAAGATAGCGCGCAAACCAAAAGCAACCATTTTGGCAAAGTACTTAGGTTTAATGATGATGGAACCATACCTGCTAGCAATCCACTTGTTGGTGTTGTTGGAGCAAGACCCGAAATATTTTGTTGGGGCAATCGAAACATACAAGGCATGGCAATGAATCCTGCAACCGGTGAAATATATGCGCATGAGCATGGCCCAAGAGGTGGTGATGAACTAAATTTAATCAAAGCCAATACCAATTATGGTTGGCCTGCAGTTACTTTTGGTATCAATTATAATGGAACACCAATTACACCTGATACCACACTGCCAGGCATGGAACTGCCATTGACTTATTGGGTGCCATCAATTGCTCCCAGCGGAATGACGTTTATTAAAAATGGTCAACCAAATAATGAAGCTGATATTCTTATTGGTGCTTTGGCCGGCACACATATTCATTGGTTGAAGATGAAAGATGATAAAAGGGTTTCCTCTACAAGAAGTATGAATGGATATGCTCGTTTTCGTGATGTAAGACAAGCGCCCGATGGTAAAATCTATGCGATGACCGAGACCCCAAACCGATTTTTATTGTTACGTGCCAATGTTCCGATATTAACATCTGCAGCAAACGAAAGTGAGTCATTAATTGCACAGAACTATATTTTTCCAAATCCTACAGATGGGAAGCTTAACCTAGTGGTTTATTTATCGAATACGGAAGTGGTAAACGTAAATATTTTGAATGCCAACGGAGCTTCTGTAAAGGAATTAACTTTTAAGCCTTCTTCATCAGGCAAAAATACATTGGCAATTGATGCCACAGAGTTGCCTAAAGGTCTTTACTTTTTAGAAGTTGAAAATGATGGCATAAAACAGGTTACAAAATGGGTGAAAATGTAGTACATTAAAACAGTACTTCTTTGGGAGAAAGCTAACTTAGAAATGGATGTAATTTAAATTCCGTTTTTGTAGGATATTTTTATTTGAACGAATAACGATATGCCTATTAAAAAATGTAAACTTGTATAACAATAAACATTTAAAGTTATGCAACAATCTGCCGCTATCCAATTATTTCTGCCATTGGCTTTAGCAATAATAATGCTTGGACTAGGCTTATCGCTTACACTAACCGATTTTAAGCGCATATCTAAATATCCCAAAGCCATCGTAATAGCCCTGCTATGCCAAATGATACTTTTACCCGCTTTGTGTTTGGTTATTGCTGCACTTAGCGGAATAAGTGCCGAGTTGTGCGTTGGACTCATGTTATTAGCAGCTTCGCCTGGCGGCCCTACTGCCAATTTATACAGCCATTTATCCAATGGCGATGTTGCACTCAATATTACCCTTACCGCACTGAATAGTGTGTTGGCATTGTTTACCCTTCCCTTTATTGTAAATATATCTATGGAAATATTTATGGGCGCTGGCCAATATATTCCAATGCCGTTTAATAAAGTAGTGGAGGTATTTGGTATTGTATTAATACCCGTATCAATTGGTATGCTTATAAAGGCTTATGTGCCAACTTTTGCGTTACGAATGGATAAGCCTGTACGTATTATTTCAGCAATCTTATTGGTAATTATTATTGCATCTGTAACCATTCGCGAAAAACAGGTGTTGGTTGAGTATTTTTCACAATTGGGTTTGCCCGTATTGTTGTTTAATATCGGTAGTATGCTTACCGGCTATTTTGTGCCACAGCTTTTTGGTATCGGCCGCAAACAAGCAATTTCGATAGGCATGGAAATAGGCATACATAATGGAACATTGGCTATTTTTATTGCCCTCAATGTATTGGGTAATTCGGTGATGAGTGTGCCACCTGCGCTTTATAGTTTGCTCATGTTTTTTACTGCAGCTGCATTTGGTTTTTGGGTAAAACAAAAGGTATGATTCATTACTTCATGAATCGAAAAATTATGTTTCCACATGGCAATCAAGTGTTTTTACTCGGACTGACGGGTTATGCCATTTTTTGAGTCTGGGTTGGTTGCCATTGGCTTTGTGCATGACTTGGCCCCTCACCTGCCGGTGGCACCTATTGAAATGGCCATGAACGCCTCAAACGAACAAGCTTTGTTAAATAGAGTTGCAGGGTTTATAGATAACTTTGCAACGGACTAAACCTAAAAGCGTGTTGTAAGCACTTGCGCATTGTTTTCTAAAACTTCATTTGCATTTTTACTTCATAGGTCTTATACTCGTATTACCAAATAGCCATGACACCCATCAGCCATAAGATATACCTTATAAAAATAAACCGAAA
>CAYSBE010000083.1:0-11769 GCA_964429245.1 uncultured Bifidobacteriaceae bacterium
TAGATGAAGCTGCGCTTGTTGTGTTATCGGGTGTAACGTTTATCGTTCCATTTGCTGGTGCAGAACATATTGAACCAATAGTTGGAACCGAGTAGGAATAAGTTCCGGATGTTGTCGGGATTCCAATTATAGTTATTGTATCAGAAGAAAAAGATGCGAAAACACCTGCTGGTAGTGAGGAAGGTGTTCCAATTCCTGTGGCACCAAATGTTTTGTGTATGATGCTTGGTATGGAATTATTAATACATACAGTTGGAGTGGCCGATGGTAAACCCGGATTTAAATTAAATTTAATATCGATTTCATCAAAATTTATACATGCTCCATTTGAAACCGTCCATCTCAAGATGTATGAATTCCCGGCAATTCCGGAAAACGTTGTACTATTAATATTTGGATTTCCAAAACTACCTGCAGTACCTGATAACACCGTCCACAATCCGGTTCCAACAGTAGGATTAGTAGCAGATAATGTTAAACTGGTTAATCCGCATGTTGATGATCCCGTTTGATTGAAGCCCGCAACTGCCAATGACGAGAGTGAACTGAATGTAACTGAAACCTGATCACTACTGTTTGTACAGCTTCCGTTGGAAATAGTCCATTCAAAAATGTAGACCCCAGGTACCTGACCGATTATCTGTGTAGTTGGTGAATTGGGAATTAGGAAATTGACCAAACTTGGACCACTAACCTGAGTCCAAGTTCCGGTTCCAACTAATGGGGTATTCGCGTATAAATTAGTATTTGATGAAATACAAATAGTGCTATCATTTCCTGCATTGGCAACAGTTGGTGGTTGTGATATAGTAATTTCAACGGTATCCGAACTGCTACAAGGTGTTAAAGTTGATGTCCAACGAAAAGTGTAAATTCCCGGTATCAAACCTGAAATAAGTGAATTATTTAGTGTAGCATTTGCTATTGTAGCTGCATTGGGGCCTGATAATTGAGACCAAATACCGCTGCCGCTTACTATGGCGTTACCAGCCAAAGTTGCAGAAGTCACATTACACAAGTTCTGATCAGGACCAGCATTAGCAGCAGTTGGTCTGGCAAATACAGTTGTATTGACGGTAGAAGTAGTAGTGGGACAAGTTCCATTTGATGTTGTCCAACGGAAAACATACGTTCCAGGAAGTAGACCTGTCATGATTGAATTGTTTGAGTTAGGAGCTAAAATACCTGCGGAATTGGGCCCTGAATCTTGTGTCCACAAACCTGAACCAATTGAAGTAGCTGTGGCTGCCATTGTTGCAATAGTATCACAAACAGTTGTTATCGGAGGTCCTGCGTCAGAAGTTGTGGGTGGATTAAATACATTAATCGTAACCTGATCTGCATTTGAACATACACCATTCGATATTCTCCATGAATAAACATATGTTCCTTGATTACTAGTAGAAATAATTGCACCGGGAGTAGAATCGTTTGGCGAGTAATTATCCCCTCCTGAAGGGCCTGACATTTTCATCCAAGTACCTTTACCTGTTGTTGGCGTGTTACCAGCAAGTGTGATAGTTACGGGACTTGGGATTCTGCATACATTTTGGTCACTGCCTGCATTAGCTGTTGTTCCTTGTCTTGATACATTAATAGTTCTATTACTTGAGGTTGAAGCGCAAGTACCGATACTTGGTATTGTGTAGGTAAATATATAAGTATTTGTTCCTGTAAGACCTGAAGCCGAGGCTGTGTTGGGCCCCGTTGAAGTTATTGACACAGAAGGCCCACTAAATTGAGTCCATATTCCTGTACTTCCTGCGTTACCCGTTAGCTCAACGATGCCAACTTCACATAAATTTAAAGTGGCTCCTGCTGATGCTGAAGGTACAACAGTAATACTGACATCACTGGTACTTACAGGACAATTTAGTCCTGATGGAATATTCCATCGAAGTACGAAAGTTCCCTGTATTAGACCTGAAAGAGTTGCTGTCGGAGAATTTACCGAACTAAAAGTTGGAATAACTGGTCCTGAAACAAACGTCCAGAAACCCGAACCTGAAGCTGGTGTATTTGCAGCTAGTGTAGTTGAAGTTGTACCACATAAAAACTGATTGGAACCTGCGTTTGCAATAGTTTGAGGTGTTGAAACCTGTAAAGTCATATCACTCTGACTAGATGGACAAGAGCCTATTGAAATAGTCCATCTTAAAACATATGTTCCCGGAGTTAATCCCGTAATACCTGACGTTGGCGAATTAACATTGGCAATTAAAAACCCGGTTGGGCCACTTACCTGTGACCAAATACCTGTACCAACACTTGGTATGTTTGCGGCAACAAAGGTAGAAGTACCACATATATCCTGATTGGGTCCGGCAGCTGCTGTTGTTACAGGCGCGGATATAGTTATTTCTACGGTGTCTCTTGATATTGCACAAGCATTTCTGCTGGTTGCCCACTCAAAAGTGTAAACACCATTTGACATGCCTGTTACTGTAGAATTAAATAACGATGGATTAGTAATCGTACAGGAAGGACCTGTAAGTTTTGTCCATGTGCCTGTTCCAGGTACCGGATCATTACCCGCTAATGTAAAACTCGTTGTAGCTGATGTGAAACATTGATCTGAGCCTGCATTAGCAGGAACGGGACCAGCCGTAGATAAGGTAGTTAGTACTATACTTGACGCAGAACTTCCGCATGCATTTGTTATTGTCCAAGTCAGGGTGTATGATGTAATTGGGTTGGGTAATACTACGGTGGATGTCGGGCTATTGATATTCGAAAAAACCACCCCTGCAGATGGAGAAACTGTCCATGTTCCTGTTTCATTACTTGCAGGTGTGTTGGCAGAAAGCACGAATGGAGAATTGAAACAAACATTACTATTGCTGCCTGCCACAGACGTAGTAGGTGGCACAGTTGCAACCACTACGCGAGCAGTACCTTCATTCACTGCACATGCAGGTCCTGCCGATATCACCCACTTGAATAAGTAAACACCGTTTATTAGACCGTTAACATTAGAGGTACTAGAGTTAGGATTGACGATATTCGCAGTGTTCGGTCCTGAAAATTGATACCAAGTTGCTGTACCCACAAGCGGATTATTTCCTGCCAGTGCTGTTGTGGTATCGGAACAAACCAATATCTGATTAGAACCGGCATTACTTGCTGTAGGAGTA
The DNA here is from genome assembly GCA_964429245.1 of uncultured Bifidobacteriaceae bacterium. Taxonomy (GTDB): domain Bacteria; phylum Bacteroidota; class Bacteroidia; order UKL13-3; family UKL13-3; genus CAYSBE01. The sequence goes on from CAYSBE010000083.1 coordinate 3,135, forward strand.
AAGGATGTTGTTATTGACAACGTAGCGCTACTTGGTGGACAAGTATTAGTTGGTGTATTTACACTTCGTTGAAATTGAACAATGTAAGTTCCTGGGGCAGTTAAACCAGATATGACCTGCGGGCTGGAATTACTAATTGTCCATCCTGTTGGATAAGTAAATGGTCCAGGTGGACCACTAAGTATTCTAAACTGAGTTTGATTACCCCCTGAAGCGATATAGGAAACTGTTGTTGATGATTCATTACAGGCTAAAATTTTATTCCCTCCCAACAATACTATACTGTCTGCAGAGCCAACATATCTAATCGTTCTTGCTACAGAAGTCGAACATCCAAATAAATTTGTTAGGGTATATCGAAAAATATAAGTATTTCCAGATAGACTGTTTAATCCGGTAACAGTTGTGCTTGAGGCCAAGGTATCGGTTATTGTAGCTGTTGTTGGTCCACTTAACTGAGTCCATTTTCCGCTTTCACCAACGAACGAAGGTGATGGTGCTGTAAGTACAGCTGTTGTCCTGTTATCACAGTAGGTCAATGTAGAGTTTGATCCAAGCGAGGTAAGTGAGTTTGTGGAAGCTGGAACAAAAATGGATACATCGTCTGATCCATTTGCACATGCACCGCTGACTGTCCATCGTAAAACGTATGTACCTTGTATTAAATTGGTAACAGTTGTGCTTCTGTTATTGGGACTTGTAATGACGGGTACACTTGGCCCGCTTATATATGACCACGTCCCAATCTGACCACCTGTTCCATTCCCAGCAAATGAAGCATTCATTGTTACACTTGCTGTGCTGCTGTAACATGCCACCATAGAGGCTGGAATATCTGGGCCTGCATTTACCGGGACTACACCTCCTCTATTCGTAATTGAAACTGTACTTGAAGAACTGCAACCATTTACGTTAGTGATGGTCCATGTATATATTGCTGTTCCAGCAGATGTAGCTGAATTATTGATTGCTGTAACAGGATTCGTAGTTGAAGCAAGCGTAGTTCCTGCACCTGATCCAGACCAAATTCCGGTTTCACCAACACCCGGAAAATTTGCAGTCATTGTGCCTGCTGGTATTCCTGGGCATAGCAACTTTGCTGCACCGGCATTCGAAATAGTTATTGCCCTAATCGTATACGAAACCTGATCAAATATATTTGAGCCGTCATTACATTTTGCATTCAAACGAAAAACATAAGTATTGCCTCCTGTAAATCCTGTTACATTGGTTGATAAAGCTGTAGGTGATGTAATAATTGCAGCTGGTCCGCTAACTTGAGTCCATAAAATTGTGCCGGGCTGAATAAGACCACTTGCTGATCCATTAAGTACAATCGTTTGATTCGCACACAATGTTTGGTCAACATTCGCGTTTACTGTACAGTTTTGTGAAATTGCAGTGTTAAATACTCCAATACATATTGAAGCAGTTAGAGCTATTTTAAGTTGAATTCTGGACAACAACACTGATAGAGTGAATGTTCACAAAAGTACTTTATAATTTTATATCTACCAAAAAGACTTACATTAGTAACAAGTTTACAGAATTTACTACCAGTAATTTTATTGCATTTTTAATGCAGGTTTAAATGACATAAAAATCATAAGCTTAAATTAATGGCTTAAAATATTATATGGCACGCCCGTCTATAAAATGAACTTAATGGAACTCAAAAGCTGACTGATGCAATCATAATATAAAATAAAAGTTGTATAACTTAATTTGTTAATGCCATTTCCTGACTTGTCCACCCAAATATTTTAAGATTAATTATTAAAACTTACTGTTTATTAGTGAAATTTATTTCAATAAAATGGTCAAGTCTAGAGCAGTTTGTATGCAAGACTTGATGAAGTTGATTTTATCTTCAAATAAGTTCAGCAATCGAATAATAATACATTTAAAAACTGTAAACTGAAAATCGCTTGATACAAGCGGCATGCGTAAACAACTGACATTCCTTAAAACCCTATTCCAGTATAATTTTCAGGTGTAATTTTTCTAAGTTCAGCTTTAACTTTAGCTGATACCTTAAGTTTGGTAATAAACGAGCTGATATCCTTTTCTGAAATTTTTTTATTGGTACGGGTAAGTGCTTTTAATGCTTCGTAGGGTTTTGGGTAATTTTCCCTTCTCAAAATGGTTTGAATGGCTTCTGCTACTACCGCCCAATTATCTTCCAAATCGGCATGCAATGCAGGCTCATTTAACAACAATTTGCCCAGTCCTCTTTGTGTGGCATTTAGGGCAATAATCATATGTGCAAACGGAACACCGATATTTCTAAGTACGGTTGAATCTGTTAAATCGCGCTGTAAGCGTGATACAGGAAGTTTTGCAGATAAGTGTTCAAATAATGCATTAGCAATACCCAGATTGCCTTCAGCATTTTCAAAATCAATGGGATTTACTTTGTGAGGCATGGCCGATGAGCCTACTTCTCCTGGTTTCAGTTGCTGTTTAAAATAATCCATCGAAATGTATTGCCAAATATCTCGGCACATATCAATCAATATGGTGTTAATGCGTTTGCTGCAATCAAACATCGCAGCCAGTTGGTCGTAATGTTCAATCTGTGTGGTGTGCTGTGAGCGATGCAATCCAAGCGAATGAAGAAATTCGTTGGCAAAATTTACCCAATTAATTTTTGGATATGCCACATGGTGGGCATTGAAATTTCCGGTAGCGCCACCAAACTTAGCAGCATATGGTATTTGCTTAAGCACATCGAGTTGAATTTCCAATCTTTCTACAAACACCATCATTTCTTTTCCAAGCCTAGTGGGTGAAGCCGGTTGTCCGTGAGTGCGCGCCAACATGGGTATTTTTTTCCAAGCATTGGCCAATTTGCGTAAGGATGCAATCAGGTTTTCAATTTCGGGTATGATTACTTGGTTCATGGCATCCTTCAACGACAAAGGAATAGATGTATTGTTAATATCCTGAGAAGTGAGCCCAAAGTGAATGAACTCCGAATATTTCGAAAGTCCTAAGGCCTCCATTTTTTCTTTCAAAAAGTATTCAACTGCTTTTACATCATGGTTGGTAGTTTGTTCAATGCTTTTGATACGATTCGCATCTGCTTCGGTAAATAATATATAAATTTCCCTGAGCGATTGTTTCAAACCGGCACTAAGTGAACCTCTAAGTTGTGGTAACGGCATTTCTGCCAATGCAATAAAGTATTCCACCTCTATCAACACACGGTATTGCATGAGGGCGTATTCTGAAAAATATTGGGCCAACACAGCCGTTTGCTTTCTGTAGCGGCCATCTATGGGGCCAATAGCGGTAAGTTTATCTAATTCCATGCTGCGAAAATACAGGCTTTTTCCTTTTCCACCCATAACCGCTTCAAACCTTTTACACATTTATTCCGTCAATTATCAAAATGTAATGCACGATATTGGTTATAGTTTTGCATTTTTGAATCCGTAAACACAACATAAACATGAAGTCATTTTTCAAAACATTATTAGCAACCATTATCGGATTCTTTATATCGTTAGCCTTGCTAACGCTTATTTTTGTTTCCATCATAGCCGCAATGGCGGCAGGTTTCTCAAAAGAAGAGACAGTAGTTGATGCAAATAGTATCCTGTCCATCAATTTAGAGAATGGATTTAAAGAACGTGAAGAGGAAAATCCTTTTGCACAAATAAGTTTTGGTGATAATGATGAGAATGGAAATCCGGGTTTGCGTGAAATGTTGCTTGCGATAAAGCATGCCAAAACAGATGACAAAATCAAAGGCATTGTATTTAAGTCGGGGTTTTCTCCCAACAGCTACGCAACATTGCAAGAAGTTAGAAATGCATTGGTTGATTTTAAAACTTCGGGTAAATTTATATACAGCTACGCTGAAATGCTTGAAGAACATGCCTACTTTATTACCAGCCTCTCCGATAAAATTTATTTACATCCCAATGGCGACATGTTGTTTAACGGCACAAGTTATAATGTAGCTTACCTTAAAAACATGTTTGACAAAGTAGGTGTAGAAATGCAACTGATAAGACATGGCAAATACAAAGCTGCAGGGGAGCCATTAATTAGTGATAAAATGAGTGATGAAAATCGAGAACAAATCAAAAGCTTTACAGGAGATGTATTTAACAGTTATATGTCGCAAATAGCCGAGTCCAGAAGACTATCTATTGATACGTTGATGCAAATTTCTTCGAAATTAAAAGTGCAATCGGCAAAAGATGCCATTACTTATGGTTTGGTTGATGGGGTAAAATATGCAGATGAATTTGAAGATGAATTAAAATCTTTAGTTGATTCAACAAACAATAAAAAAGACCTCAATTACATTAGCCTTGCAGCATACAATTCAACCCTTTCACATTCAATTAAGGAAACTAAAGATAAAATTGCTTTGATATATGCTGAGGGCGAAATAGTAAGTGGAGAAGGCGACCAGGAGCAAATGGGATCAGAAAACATGGCAAAGGCAATACGCAAAGCTAGAAAAGACAGTTCTGTAAAAGCTGTTGTGCTTCGCATCAACTCGCCAGGAGGAAGTGCTTTAGCAAGTGATGTGATTTGGAGAGAAGTAATCCTAACCAAAAAAGTAAAGCCTGTTGTCGTATCTATGGGTGATGTAGCTGCATCCGGAGGATATTATATTGCCGCACCGGCAGATGTGATTGTAGCGCAACCCTCAACCATCACGGGTTCTATTGGGGTGTTTGGAGCCATACCCAACATGCAAAACCTGTTGAACAATAAACTCGGTATTAAATTTGAAAAAGTAAACAGTGGCGATTTTTCCGACTTCGGAAGTGTTGACCGTCCATTGAGGGCTGATGAAAAAGCCATTATTCAAAATATGATTGATCGCATCTACAATGATTTTATTGAAAAAGTAGCTGAAGGAAGAAAAATGGATAAAAACAAAGTGGACGAAATTGCTCAGGGACGTGTATGGGCAGGAACATCGGCCTTACGTATTGGATTGGTTGATACCCTTGGTGGAATTGAAACAGCAATGGCTATTGCTGCAAAAAAAGCAGGAATTGAAACATATAAAGTGATGGAACTGCCAAAACAAAAAAATGCATTTGAAGAATTTGTAAAATCATTTAAAACCGAATTATCGAATAGTGTACTTAAAGCACAACTTGGGGAATGGTATCCTTATTACCAACAAACCAAAAGCATGATGCACATAAATGGCATCCAAGCACGCATGATGTGGAATATCGTTGAGGAGTAATACGCCTATTTTTAAGTTGATGTGCATATAAGCCAACACACAACATATTTTATTTCCAATATTTTTCTAAATTGCGTTATGGTAAAATCAGAAACCAAACGCTTTTGTTTAAACTGTGAAGAGCCCATAAAAGGCCGAGCAGACAAAAAGTTTTGTGACGACCAATGCCGAACAGCATTTAACAACCAGCTGAAAGCAGATACTACCATGATGCGCAACATTAACAATGCGCTGCGCAAAAACAGAAGGATTATGGAGGATTTACTTAGCGAAGCAACCGAAGGCAAGCGCAAAGTGCAACACAAAACCTTGTTGGATAAAGGGTATAATTTTGCTTACCACACACATACTTACACCACATTAAAAGGAGGAACCTATATTTTTTGCTATGAATATGGATTCCTAAAATTGGAAAACGATTTTTATATGGTGGTAAAACGCAACGAATCATGAGCGATAAAAAACCTAATGCCGAAAATCCCGAGCAGTTTGAAAACTTAAAACTAACCAAACCCAAGGATGTAGCGGCAGGCATTCCTGCTGTTATCTCCTCAGTGAAACATGTGTTTGGAGAAATGGATCCGGTGCGGGGTATGAAAGCTTTATATAAATTAAACCAAAAAGATGGTTTTGATTGTCCGGGTTGCGCTTGGCCAGACCCAGATGATGAGCGTTCGCCTGTGGCTGAGTATTGCGAAAACGGAGCAAAAGCAATTGCAGAAGAAGCCACAACCAAAGCCCTTCGAGCTGATTTTTTTGAGAAAAACAGCTTAGCCGAATTAGCCGAGCTGGATGATTATAGAATTGGTAAAAAAGGACGTATTACACAACCCATGTATTTACCCAAAGGTGGCACCCACTACCTTCCCGTATCATGGTATGAGGCTTTCGAAATTATTTCCAAGCATTTAAATAAATTGGATTCACCTGACGAAGCCATTTTTTACACCTCAGGAAGAACCAGCAACGAAGCCGCATTTTTATACCAATTATTTGTACGTGAATTTGGCACAAACAACCTTCCTGATTGTAGCAATATGTGCCATGAAAGTAGCGGTGTGGCATTGAATGAAAGCATTGGCATTGGCAAAGGTTCGGTAACCCTCGAAGATTTTTATGAGGCAGAGGCGATTATCATACTTGGGCAAAACCCCGGAACCAATCACCCACGTATGCTCACGGCTTTGCAACGGGCAAAAGAAAACGGTTGTACCATTATCTCTGTAAATCCCTTACCGGAAACTGGATTGGTAGCATTTAGTAACCCGCAAACCGTAAAAGGGGCATTGGGAATCAAGGCAAAGTTGACCGACATATTTCTACAAGTAAAAATCAATGGTGATATGGCTTTGATGAAAGCGATTAATAAACGCTTATTTGAATATGATGAAAAAGAAGGCAATGTACTTGACCATTCTTTTATCAACCAACACACCCATGATTTTGAAACCTATCGACAGCATATTTTATCTCAAAATTTAGACTACTTACTTGAAGTTGCCGGCATCACTCTTCATCAGCTTGAAGAAACCGTTTACGCACTAAAGAACAAAAAGAAAATCATTGCCTGCTGGGCAATGGGACTCACCCAACACAAAAATGCCGTAGATACCATTAAAGAAGTAGTAAACATGCTACTCATAAAAGGCAGTATAGGCAAACCCGGTGCAGGCACTTGCCCGGTAAGGGGACACAGCAATGTACAAGGCGACCGCACCATGGGCATTTATGAAAAACCTTCGCAAACTTTTTTAGATAATATTGAAAAATCGTTTGGGTTTAAACCACCACAAAATCACGGTTACGATGTAGTAGATTGCATCAAAGCCATGCATGAAGGCAAAGGAAAAGTGTTTATTGCGATGGGCGGGAACTTTCTTTCAGCCACACCCGATACCACATTTACGGCCGAAGCATTGCGCAAATGCAAACTAACCGTTCAAGTAAGTACAAAGCTCAACCGAAGCCATCTTATCACGGGTGAAGAAGCATTGATTTTGCCAACCTATGGCAGAAGCGATAAAGATGTAGTGAATGGAGAAGAACAATTTATCAGCTGCGAAAACTCCATGGGTGTGGTACAAATGAGCAAAGGCAATTTAAAACCACTAAGTGGAGATATGATGAGTGAGAGTCTCATTGTTTGCTACATGGCAAAAGCTGTGCTGGGATCAACAAGCAAAGTAAATTGGGATAAATACATTCAGCATTATGACCATATTAGGGATGATATCGAGCGCACCATTCCCGGATTTGCCGACTATAACAAGCGTGTTCGCGAACCCGGAGGTTTTTACCTGCCAAATGCTTCACGCGAGGGACGCTTTAATACCCTTACAGGAAAAGCCAACTTCAATATTGCGCCCATCACTACCTACAAATTAGAGGCTGATGAATTGATGATGATGACCATTCGCAGTCACGACCAATTTAATACCACCATTTACGGATTAAACGACCGCTACAGAGGTGTGTTTAATGAACGCAGGGTTATTTTCATGAATGAAGAAGACATGACAGCTAGACAATTGAAACAAGGCGATATCGTTGACTTATTCAACCAATTTGAAGGAACTGAACGTGCAGCCAGAAAATTTATCGTGGTGCCATTTTCAATTCCTAAGGGATGTACCGCAACTTATTTTCCTGAAACAAATGTATTGGTGCCTATCAATTCGGTTGCCGAAAAAAGCAATACCCCAACAAGTAAATTTGTTGCCTTACGCATTCGCAAACATGAAGACGTGGTGTTTGCTTAACTTTATTTTTGTTCATTAAACAAGCAAATCAATACTAAGCTTCATGCATGTAATTTATCGAAACATCACGTCAAATGATAATGTCGCACTCGCCAAAATCATACGTCAATCCATCGAATCACTAGACTTGCCTTCTGAAGGAACTGCTCATTCAGATCCTACTACAGATCATCTTTTTCAATTGTTCCAACATCCTTCTTCAACATATATCGTAGCGGAAATGAATGGCATTCCTGTTGGTGGATGTGGCATTTTTCCATCAAACGGGTTACCCCAAAAACATGCAGAATTGGTTCGTTTTTTCTTAACACCCGAGGCAAGGGGTTTTGGAATCGGAACGGAATTGATGAAGCAATGTGAATCCGTTGCAACAGAAATGGGCTATACCCATTTGTATTTAGAATCTTTTCCGGATATGGAGGCAGCTATACATTTATATGAAAAATTTGGCTACATCCGATTAAAAAAGCCATTAGGCAATACCGGTCACTTTGCCTGCAATGTGTGGATGTTAAAGGTATTAATGTTTGATTAAAAATACTCTAGGCGAGCTAACTTTTTCAAAATTCTGATAAAAGACTTATTTATGCACCATGAGTTCACGAATAGCAGGCAAGCATATTCTTATTACCGGTGCATCATCCGGAATTGG
>CAYSBE010000084.1:0-11672 GCA_964429245.1 uncultured Bifidobacteriaceae bacterium
AATTATCTCATCATCAAATTATCTAATTGATTTATCTTTTCCATTCATAATTTGTCTTTTTTTCTCTGCCATTCTGTCAATGGCTTGATTTTTGGTAAATTTGTGGCTCATGAATGAATTCGAAAACTTTTCGCCTGATTCCCGTGTGTGGATATACGCTTCTTCAAAACCGTTATCAGAAACACAAGCAACAGCATTAGAGTCGGAAGCGAAAGCATTTGCCGCTACCTGGACAGCTCATCAATTGCCGTTAAAAGCTGATGCCAAGATGATTGACAACCTTTTTTTGGTGTTTTGTGTAGATGAAAACCAGCACGAGGTGAGTGGCTGCGGCATAGATAAATCGGTTGATTTCATGCGCAAGGCCGGTGAAAAACTTCAGGTAGATTTCTTCAACCGCACCCAAATTGAAATTCAGCAAAATGGCATATTTCAAATTATGAGCCTGTCAGCTATCAATGAGCTGTTAAATACCAACCAGCTTTCGGCACAATCCCTATTTGCGGATAAAACTATTACTGACCTTCAAAATTTCAGGACCCATTTTGCCAAACCCATTACACAGGCTTGGTTTTTCGGTCGCTTAAATCTTGTTGTTTCAAAAACAGACGTTTGATAAAAAAACAAATTCTACTTATCGTTGCTTAATATTACCCAATACTCATAACAGAAATTAATTTACATGTCAGACCAAGAAAAAAGAAATTCCATTGGTGGAGATAAAAAACCAAAATTACCTCAAGTTCCTAAATTCAACTTTTACTGGATATATGGCATCGTGCTTGTCATTTTCATCAGCGTGATGCTTATACCAACCGAAATGGCTATTAAAACCACCTGGTACAAAGTAGAAACCGACATGATCATGAGCAATGACGTGGAGAAAATTGTGGTGGTAAATAAAGACCGTGCAAATATCTTTTTAAAAACAGAAGCACTTAAAAACGAGCGTTACAAAGAACTAAAAGACCGTGGCATGTTTGGCGGTAATATCGGGCCGCACTATTATTTTGAGATTGGAGATGTAAGCCAATTCTCAGACGATCTAAACAAAGCACGTAGCGATTTTGAAAAGAAAAATCCGGGGCAAACACTGAGCATCCCGGTTGAATATGTGACCCAACATAATTATGTTAGCGACCTTATTGGATGGATACTTCCATTTGTGATTCTAATTGGATTGTGGATGTTTATTATGCGTAGAATGGGCGGTGGACCTGCGGGTGGCGGTGGCCAACTGTTCAATATTGGAAAATCAAAAGCTCAGCTTTTTGACAAAGAAAATTTAGTAAAAATAACCTTTAAGGATGTAGCCGGATTGGATGAAGCGAAAGTAGAAATCATGGAGATTGTGGACTTCCTTAAAAATCCAAAAAAATATACCAGCCTTGGTGGCAAAATTCCTAAAGGTGCATTATTGGTAGGCCCTCCGGGAACCGGAAAAACCTTACTAGCCAAAGCTGTAGCAGGAGAAGCCAATGTGCCTTTTTTCTCCCTTTCAGGGTCTGATTTCGTAGAAATGTTTGTGGGAGTTGGTGCGTCTCGCGTTCGCGATTTGTTTCGACAAGCGAAGGAAAAAGCGCCATGTATAATTTTTATTGACGAGATTGATGCGGTTGGTCGTGCACGTGGCAAAAGCTTGGTGCAAGGAGGAAACGATGAACGTGAAAACACCTTAAACCAATTGCTTACCGAAATGGATGGGTTCACAACCGATTTGGGGGTAATCATTTTAGCGGCAACCAACCGTCCTGATATTTTGGATGCAGCATTGCTGCGCCCTGGACGTTTCGACCGCCAAATTTCAATTGACCGTCCTGACTTAAAAGGGCGCGAGGAAATATTTAACGTGCATTTAAAGCCAATCAAAATTGGTGCTGATGTACGTGCCGATAGGCTGGCTGTGCAAACTGCCGGGTTTGCAGGTGCCGATATTGCCAATGTGTGTAATGAAGCAGCGCTTATTGCAGCCCGAAACAACAAAACAGAGGTGACCATGCAAGATTTTCAAGATGCCATTGACAGGGTAATCGGAGGCTTGGAAAAGAAAAATAAAATTATCTCTCCTGAAGAAAAACAAATCATTGCTTATCATGAATCAGGACATGCTATTGCAGGATGGTTCTTAGAAGGTGTAGATCCATTGGTAAAAGTTTCGATTGTGCCACGTGGTGTAGCAGCACTTGGATATGCACAATATTTACCTAAAGACCAATACCTATACACCACCGAGCAAATGGAAAACATGATGTGCATGACATTGGGTGGCAGGGTAGCAGAAGATATTGTATTTGGCCGCATCAGCACGGGTGCACAAAATGATTTGGAACGCATTACACGTATGGCTTATGCCATGGTCACGTTGTATGGCATGAATGATAAAGTAGGCAATGTATCTTTTCATGATCCCAACAATGAATATGGTTTCACCAAACCTTATTCAGAGAAAACATCTGAAATCATTGACCAAGAAGTTCGTAACATCATCACACAATGTTACACCAAAACCAAAGCCTTGCTTACCGAAAAACGTGAAATGCTGGAAGAGCTTTCGCAAATATTATTAAAACGCGAAATCCTGTTGCAACATGATTTGGAAGAAATATTGGGGCCACGACCTTTTGATGTAAAGAAAGAGGAAGAATCACCTGTAGCTGTTGAAAGCGCATCAACAACCCCTGATATAGAAACACCAACAGCAGAAACACCGGCAACTGAAACTAACGATGCAATAGCTTAAGATATACTTTACCATAACATGAAATCCCCTTCAGTAACGGAGGGGATTTTTTTTGCTTAACATATCAATTATTTATGGTTCAATTCTATCGGGCTTGTTAGAAATAATTTCATACATGCACTGTAATTCACATCCGGTTTTGATATTTATCGTGCTGTATACAATCTCTGTGTAGATGAAAATTCGACAATATTTATTTTCCTTTGGCATGAAATGATTCGTCATCATTACATAAAGTTTTGTCTACTATTCTTGCTAATTGCAGGAAATACTATTAATGCTGTTGCACAAAAATCGTCTGTAGAATACTGGCCCGAAACCGATATCTGGTACAGGGTTAATCCTTCATGGCGATTAGCCTCATTCATTGCAGTAACAAAATATTTTGAGAACAGTACCCGCGACCTCAACGCTACATTCTTAGCAGATTACGCATTTGGCCGTACCAAAAATCCGCTCTTCGTACGCTTACAGGACGAACTTCAGGCTCAATCCATAAAAGCCTGGCTGTTGAGAGGCGGATATATGAAAGGAATGAGCTTATACGACCTTGGCGAGAGTTATAAAGAAAACATGGGTATTGCCGAGGTGCATAAACGTATTCCGCTCAAAGGGCACATGTTGCTTTCTTCAAGATTACGTTCCGATTTGCGCTGGGTGGGGCAAGAAGCTGATTTCTCCTACAGGTTGCGTTTCAGAATGATGGTGGAGAAAGAATTTACATCCAACAAAAAATCTTTTGTTCCGTACATAAGTGTTGAGCCCTTTTGGGATTCGCGTTTTGATTTGATAAACCGAGTACGGGCAATTGGCGGAACAACTTTTGCTTGGGGAGAACGCATCGCGTTGGAAGGCAATTTTACGTATCAGTACGACTCAAAAGCATCAATTACCAATATATATGCTTTTAATGTAATTCTTCATGTATTTATAATTCGGCATCGTTTAAAAACAACGAGCAGTAAGTCATTATTACAGAATGAATCTTTAACATTTTGATTCATAAAAAGACATTATTAGGTTATTAGCGTTTACTGCATATCAAATTTAACCATCATTTAAGTTGAGAATCATATAAGACTTTGTTCTTATTTTATAACATACCATTCCTTCAATACCCTCACCTTTACACCGTAATAATTCTATTACAAATTAATTAAAAGTACCATGAACACAACTGAATTAAAAGGAAACTGGAATGAGCAAAAAGGTAAGCTTAAAAAACAATTTGCTAATTTAACCGACAATGATTTGATGTATGAAGAAGGGAAAAAAGAAGAAATGTTTGGAAAACTTCAAATCAAATTGGGCAAAAGTAAAGAAGAGTTGCACAAAATAATTGCGGCCCTTTAGTCTGAAAATTAAACCCATAAATCGCCAGCAAATTACGTCTGGCGATTTATTTTCAAAACAACATTCACCATTTATTATTTAATCAATGAAAACACCCAACACTAAAATATCTTACAAACTGGCTACAATCGTTTTGACCTCTATAATCGTATTCATGGGATGCGACTCACCTGAGAAGAAGGTTACAACAGCAAAAGAAAATGTAAGTGAATCAAAAGAAAATCTTGCACAAGCAGAGGAAGATTACAAGACAGAACTCGCCAATTACAAAAAAGAATCGAGCGAAAAACTTACAGCAAACGAACAAGCAATTGCTGAGATGAAAAAACAAGTTTCTACAGCAAAAAAGGAGCTGAAAGTATCCTACGAAAAGCAACTTGCAGAAATGGAACAAAAAAATGCAGAGATGAAAACACGGATGGATGAATATCAGGATGAAGGAAAAGAAAAATGGGAATCATTTAAAAGAGAATACGATCATGACATGGATGAACTAGGAAAATCTCTTAAAGATTTAACAATAGATAATAAAAAATAATACTATGGGAAACTTACTTTACTTGATTGCCGTTGTGCTTCTTATATTATGGGCAATAGGATATTTTGCATACAGTGCAGGTGCCATTATACATCTCCTGCTAGTGATTGCTGTTATTGCCGTATTACTAAGAATCATTTCCGGTAGAAAATTAATGAACTAAAACGTTTAAACATGCGTTCAATAAAGCTATTCTTAAGTGTGTTGGCAGGTATTGCAGCAGGAACAATTTTTGGGAGGTTATTTGCAATCAATCAGGGTTCTAAATCAAAAATATCGCGTAGCACTAAAAAACAACTGCGCAAAAGCTATAAGAATTAAATGTTTACAGCATGGGCGAAAGTGATTGGCTGCATCTATTCTTGAGAGTTGCATATTTGAAATCCCCTTCTTCGTTGGAGGGGATTTTTTTTATAACCTAAATTCAAATTTCTATATCGCACAAAAAAAGCCGCTCTGACTATTCAGAACGGCTTATCTGTTTATCATTTAAAACTAATTATTTTGCTTTTGCTGCAAGTACTTCTGCAATTTTTGCACCAATATCAGCCGGACTATTTACCACATGCAAACCACACTCAGCCATAATTTTCATTTTGGCAGCAGCAGTATCATCATGTCCACCAACAATGGCACCGGCATGTCCCATTCTACGTCCCGGAGGGGCAGTTTGTCCTGCAATAAATCCTACAACCGGTTTTTTATTTCCGTTGGCTTTAATCCAGCGAGCCGCATCGGCTTCGTAGCTTCCGCCTATTTCGCCAATCATCACAATAGCATCTGTTTCAGGATCATTCATTAGCATTTCAACAGCATATTTTGTAGGAGTACCAATTATCGGGTCTCCACCAATACCAATCGCGGTTGAAATTCCCAAGCCTGCTTTCACTACTTGGTCGGCAGCTTCATAAGTCAACGTTCCTGACTTAGATACTATTCCTACACGCCCTTGTTTGAAAACAAAACCCGGCATGATACCAACTTTGGCTTCACCCGGTGTAATCACGCCCGGGCAATTTGGCCCGATAAGCACACAATCACGTGTTTTGATATATTCTTTTACAGGTATCATGTCTTTTACAGGGATACCTTCTGTTATACACACAATCACTTTAATGCCGGCATCAGCTGCTTCCATAATGGCATCAGCTGCAAATGCAGGTGGCACGAAAATGATAGAAACATTTGCTCCTGCTTGCGCTACTGCATCTTTTACGGTATTAAATACCGGTCTGTCAAGATGAGTTTGACCTCCCTTGCCGGGAGTAACTCCGCCAACTACATTGGTTCCGTATTCAATCATTTGCTGGGCATGGAATGTACCTTCACTTCCGGTAAATCCCTGCACAATTACTTTAGAGTCTTTGTTTACTAGTACTGACATTGTATATGAAATTAATTTATTTGTTTATACTGAAAATGCGGGCAAATATGTGTTTTTTTAAGGAGAAAATCATGCTTTATTATCATTCTTGCGAACGATAAAAAACACCACGTAGAAAATGAGCACAAAAAGCAACAATACCACTGCTATCATACTGACATACTGTAAAATATGCCTGTCACGTTCTTTTTTTGACAATTCATAAATTTCTCGCTCGTGCCTAAGTGTAAGTGTATCTTTTTCTTTTTTTAGCAATTCGTTCTCATTTTCGATTGCATTTATGATAATATTGGAGCGTGCAAGCATGATGCTGTCGCTTAACTTTTTGTATTGCTCTAAATAAGTTAGGGCTTCTTTATATCGGCCTTGTTTATTTTCTATTTCGTATCGCATTTCATACGCATTCAACACTTCCGTTGGCATTTTATAAGTAACTGCCCACATTCTTGATTCATCTAGATACTGCTCTGCGATATGGTACATTTCAAGTCCGATATAAGATCGGGCAATTGAGTTGAGACAAATTACAACCGATGCCATATCATTCATTTGCTTAAATGCATTCATAGCCCTTAGCATATAGTCTAGGGCTTTTTTCAATTCATTTTGTTGGCGGTAAATTGTGCCAATGTTTAAGTTTATCGTAGCCGCATCGCGAATATCATTTGCCTGTATATTGATATCAAGTGCGCGTTTGTAAATAACAATTGCCGTATCTAAAAAATTCTGGTCATGATAGATAGATGCAATATTGTTGAGCGCATCTGCCATTCCATTTTCATCTTTAAGGTTTTCAGAGACGGTATATACCGCTTCAAAAATTTCAAGTGCTTTTGGAATCTGTTTGGTTTCCTGATAAATAACGCCAATATTATTTTTGCTTGCTGCATATCCCGCCCAATCATTAATGGAGATAGAAAGCTGAGCAGAAAGTGTGAAGTAGTGGGTTGCTTTTCTCAAGGCATCTTGTTGAAGGTAAATACTGGCCAACGTATTGTATGCTGATGCAATGCCTTTCTTATCGTATCCTGCCAATACAAAGTGGGTAAGTGCTTGAATGGCATGGGCCTCGGCTGTTGCAACCTGTCCCATATTTCGTTCAGCAATAGCCATGCGGGCGTATGCATATCCTATACCTATATCATATCTGAGTGATTTGGCTAGGTTAAGGGCTTCATTTGCATATTTATAAGTAGAATCCTGATTTCTGTTGCAATACTCCCAAGCCAGTTGATTGTAAGTGTCTGCCTTATTTTTTCCTTTTACTTTTTTTGAGATAGCCATCAGGCTATCTATTTTATCTGCAAAAACGATATGCGAAATGCATAGCTGGATGCAACATGTGAGTAAAATGCCTAAGCGTTTGACGTTCATTCCTACACGCAAAAGTATTGAATTTGAATTGATATGAACAGTAAATTTTACACGTCTGCCGGCAACTTGTCCGCTCGTTGAATGGCATACATTCGGGCATAGATTCCCCCAATAGATAATAACTTATCATGTGACCCCTTCTCCGTGATTTCGCCTTTGTTCATCACCAAAATTTCATCAGCATGCTGAATGGTACTTAAGCGATGCGCAATAATAATGCAGGTTCGGTTTGCCATCATTTTTGCAATTGCCCGTTGAATAATTTCTTCTGTTTCATGATCTACAGAAGAGGTTGCTTCATCCAAAATGAGCAAGGGTGGGTTGGTAACCATAGCCCTAACGAAAGAAATGAGTTGCCGCTGCCCTACGGAGAGGGTGAGCCCCCGTTCCTGAACTTCTTGCAAGTATCCATTTGGCAATTTCATAATGAAATCATGCACTCCGAGCAATTTCGCTGTTTGCTCCACTTGCTCCATGCTTATATTTGGCCTGTCTAAAACGATATTGTCAAAAATGGTTCCGCTAAATAAAAATACATCTTGTAATACAATACCTATTTGACTTCGCAATGTTTGCAAATGAATATCTTTAATATCATGCCCCCCAATTCTTATTTCTCCTTTGTTGATTTCATAAAACCTACTGAGCAGGTTGATGGTAGTAGATTTGCCTGACCCGGTTTGTCCAACAATAGCAATTGTTTTACCGGATTCTACATCAAAACTAATTCCTTTGATAACGTAGTCCTCCTCTTTGTATGCAAACCACACATTGCGAAATGAAATACTGTCCTGAAAAGAAATATTTACCAAGCTGCCATTGGGCTCTATATTTTCAGCATTATCCAGCAAATCAAAAACCCTTCGCGATGCGACCATTCCCATTTGCAGGTTATTGAACCGATCGGCCACCTGACGGATGGGCCTAAAAAACATATTGATATACATGATAAATGCAATCATCACTCCCGGTGTGGCCTGATGATCGATAATTTGCAGAGAGGCATACCATACGATAAGACCTGTAGATACTGCGGCAATAATTTCAACTACCGGAAAAAAAACGGAGTAATAAAATATGGATTTGATATTGGATGTTCTGTGTTGGTTATTGATGGCCTTGAATCGCTCAAATTCTTTTTCCTCCCGATTAAACAATTGTACAATATTCATTCCCTGTATATGTTCTTGTACAAAGGTATTGAGCCTGGCTACTTGAGTACGTACATCTTCAAACGATACGCGAACTTTTTCTTTGAAAAGATATCCGGCATACAGCAGAAACGGCAATACCGACAAACTGATGAGCGACAGCTCCCAATCGGTATAAAACATAATGGCCAATATGAAAATAATTTGTAATACATCACCGCTGATGTTGATTAAACCTTCTGCAAACACATCTGCAAGGGTCTCAATATCAGAAATGGTACGTGTAACCAGTGTACCTATAGGCGTTTTGTCGTAAAACTTGAGTTTTAATGAGGTGAGGTAGTTGAAGATTTTGTTGCGCAATGCCATCACCACGTCTTGCGCAATCGTGTTGCTGAGCATGGTATTGTACCACTGTAGGGCTGTTTGCAACAATAGCAATGCCGCTATGGCAATACTCATATTTACGATACCTGGAATATCTTTTTCGGCAATGGGATGATCAATCGTATATTGAATGAGGTATGGCCTGTAGGGAGCCAGAAATGCTGCAATTAATGTAAGCAACAAGGCAATATAAAACTTTCGTTTGTGCGGATTGGCTAAACGAAAAATGCGCATCAACAGTACTTTGTCGAACTTAGGAGCTGAGGACGTAGTTGATTGTTGTTGTTGCGACATGCTGCAAGTATAATGACAATATTGCTTTGGTATTGTTTATGGGTAGATAATTTTTGTAAGAAACAATCCATGTGCCGGAACGGATTGACCGGCTGCACTTCTATCTTTACTGTCAAGTATACGCTGCATATCATCCGGCTGCAACTTACCCCTTCCAACTTCTACCAGTGTTCCTACAATTGCCCGAACCATATTGCGCAAAAATCGATTTGCCGTAATGGTGAAAATTACTTTTTGTTTATCTTGCGTCCAATAGGCTTCGGTTACGTCACACATAAAATTATTTACTTGCGTATGTACCTTGCTAAAACATTCAAAATCTTTTTTACCAATTAATAAGCGTGCGGCTGTATTCATTGCTTGTAAATCGAGCGAACCATATTGATACCATGCTGTATCGGTAATAAAGGGGTCGTGAGTGTGAGAAATATGGTATTCATACGTGCGGCTGATGGCATCAAAGCGGGCATTGAAATCAGGAGACACTTCATGTAAGTTGTACGCAGCGATATCCAGCGGAAAGATTTGATTGAGCTTAAAGATAAATTTGTCTTCTTCTATCTTTTTTGACACATCAAAATGCACAAAATAGGAAGTTGCATGTACACCGGTATCTGTGCGGCCACAACCAAGTGTTTCAACATTTTCTCCTGCAAGTATGGAAAGTTTTTCGTTCACCACCTCTTGCACAGACAATGCATTGTGCTGTATTTGCCAACCATGGTAGCGTGTTCCTTTAAATGCAATTTCAAGAAGGTAGCGCATGACCGAAATTAAAGTGCTTCGTAAACTATTGCCACACCCTGCCCCACACCAATACACATGGTTGCCACTCCGTATTTCACCTTACGTTTTCTCATTTCATGCAACAAAGTGGTTGAAATGCGCGCACCGCTGCATCCCAAAGGATGGCCAATGGCTATTGCTCCACCATTTACATTGACGATATCGGGATTTACTTCCAAATCACGCATGCAGGCAATACTTTGTGAAGCAAACGCTTCATTCAATTCAAACAAACCGATGTCGTTAATAGATAATCCTGCACGCTTCAATGCTTTTTGCGTAGCAGGTACGGGGCCAATTCCCATGATTGCGGGATCAACACCGGCCACACCGCGTGAAACGATGCGAGCGATTGGCGATAGGTTGTATTTTTTTACTGCTTCTTCGGAAGCCAAGAGCAATGCAGCTGCACCATCATTAACGCCACTTGCATTTCCGGCAGTTACGGTGCCATCTTTTCTAAAAGCAGGTTTCAATTTGGCCAATTCTTCCATACTGGTAGCACGTGGGTGTTCATCTTTATCAAAACGGATGGCCTCACCCTTTTTCTGAGGTATCATCACAGGAACAATTTCTTCTGCAAACCTATTTTGCTCATGCGCTGCTGCATATTTTTGTTGTGATGATAATGCAAACGCATCTTGTACTTCGCGGCTAATTTTCCATCGCTCGGCAACATTTTCTGCGGTTTCACCCATGGTATAGGGATGGTACAACTCTGCCAACTTTTTATTGGTAAAACGCCAGCCGATAGTGGTGTCAGCAATTTCGGGCACACGCCCAAAGGCGGTATCTGATTTAAGCATTACAAATGGCGCACGTGTCATGCTTTCTACGCCACCTGCTATGTACAATTCCCCATCGCCACATTCGATGGCTCGGCTCGAATCAACAATGGCTTGAAGGCCAGAAGCGCACAAACGATTCACGGTATTGCCACCAATGCTTACCGGTAAACCGGCCAATAAAAGAGCCATACGGGCCACATTCCTATTGTCTTCGCCTGCTTGATTGGCACCGCCAAATATGACGTCTTCAATTTCATTCACATCTACCGAAGGATTTCTTTCAATAAGTGCCTTAATGGCTACCGCTCCTAAATCATCGGGTCTTACGGAACTAAGCGCACCGGCATATTTACCCACCGCTGTGCGTGCTGCATCTATAATATAAACTGGTTTTGTCATGTAATTGAATTCTGGTTTTAATAACAAGGCAAATGTACAAAATGCTTACCTTGCGCCACGCAAAATACAACCGATTTATGATTCAAAGACTACAAACTGTTTATTTCATTGCCATTATTCTTATCTGCTTGTTGATTTCAACCGGTACACTTTTAACGGGCAGCTTATCTACTGAAGGTTTGGTAACCTACTACCAACTCAGTTTAATTTACTTCAAGGTGTTTGAAAATGGAACACTTGTATCAAGTGAAATTCAATACGTTCTTATTTTCTTGATTTCAGCCATTATTGGGTGGACATTGAATATTATGTTCAGCTTTAAAGATAGGAGCAAGCAAATTAAACTGGCTAAGTGGAATTACCTCTTTATCCTATTGCTAATTGTGGCTTTGTTTGCCAAAGCCGTAATGGATATCCCGGGTTTTGCATTTGCAGTTCAACGTATGGATTCTGTATTTGGACTTGCCCTCCTTTTCTT
>CAYSBE010000085.1:0-8927 GCA_964429245.1 uncultured Bifidobacteriaceae bacterium
ATCCACAAGAATTACCGGAATGGTTTCATTGTCTTTTATGATATTCAACAAAAAATCGAAATCAGTATTCTCGTTTGCGTTAACAAGCTCTTTGGTGGCATTTGCCCAAAGCAATACTTTTTTTTGCTCTTCTCGGGCTAGCAAATCAACCAATCGTTGGGTATACCACAACGAAGCAATACCTATGCTGATTGCGGCAATAAATAATCCTCGTTTCCACCAATATTTTTGTTCGTACATTCGCATCTTCATCAAATATAAAAATTCGCACTATACAATAACGCATCATGCAGATAATTATTGAGCACAAAGAAAAAACTTATCAATGCGATTTATCTAAACCCATTGATATTTCGATCCCCATGCGTTCCGGATCAGATAATCCAAATGCATTTGGAATTCCGCATCCTACATTTGAACCATTGGTTATTGGTGACTTTATTGGTTCGGTTGCTAAAGGCGGAAGTGTAAATTGTGAAAACCTGTTGCTCAATGCGCATGGAAACGGAACCCACACAGAGTGTGTAGGACATATCTCCTCCGAGCGAATCACGATTCACCAATCCCTAAAAAAATTCTTTTTTATTGCTCAGGTGATTACATCAAGAACCAATAATGGTCAAGTGATGGCAGCCGATATCATCCCTTATATCAAGCAAGAAAGTGAAGCCATCATTATTCGTACCCTGCCTAATGAGTTAGATAAACTCACCAAAAACTATTCGGGCAATCACCCCGGATTTCTTGAACCTGATTTATGTGGCCAACTTTGTGCTCGAGGTATCAAGCACTTGTTGGTAGATTTACCATCCATTGACCCTGAGCATGATGAAGGAAAATTGACTGCGCATCATTTATTTTGGAACTATCCAACAAATCCCAGAATGGATGCCACCATTACCGAAATGATTTATGTGCCGGATACAATAGCAGATGGGATATACCTTCTTAATATACAAACGGCTTCACTGGAAACCGATGCAAGCCCAAGCAAACCGGTACTTTTTGCCATCCATACCAAGTAACTCATGAGCGATTACAACGAACCAAACGATATTGAAATTGAAGACGAAAGTGTTGAACAGGAATTATATGAACACTTTCGTATTGTGGTAGATAAGGGACAATCCTTATTGCGGATTGACAAATTTTTGATGATGCGTTTGCAAAACGCAAGCCGAACCAAAATACAATCCGCTGCTGATGCCGATTGCATTCTTGTAAACGAAAAACCGGTAAAAAGCAGCTACAAAGTAAAACCAAACGATATTATTTCTATTGTACTGCCTCATCCGCCTAAGGATACAGAGATTGTTCCTGAAAATATTCCGTTAGATATCATTTATGAAGATGATGATATTTTGCTGGTAAATAAACCTGCGGGAATGGTGGTGCATCCAGGTTACAACAATGTGAGCGGCACTTTGGTAAATGCATTGGCATGGCATTTTAAAGACTTGCCATTTGCAAAAGAAAACAATATCAGACCAGGTTTGGTACACCGAATTGATAAAAACACAAGCGGTATACTCATCATTGCAAAAAATGAATTTGCCATGACACATCTTGCCAAACAGTTTTATGTGCACAGCATAGAGCGGGCTTATATTGCTTTGGCGTGGGGAAATTTTACAGAAGACAATGGAACCATAACCGGATACATAGGAAGAAGTGTAAAAGACAGAAAGGTTTTTCACCTGTATGATGATGAAACAAAAGGCAAATGGAGTGTTACACATTACTCCGTTTTGGAAAGATTAAATTATGTATCCTTAATTGAATGCCGATTGGAAACCGGCAGAACACATCAGATACGTGTGCATATGCAAAACTCGGGGCATCCCCTATTTGCCGATAGTACGTATGGTGGAGACAGTATCAGAAAAGGAACTGTTACCGGCAAATACAAACAGTTTGTAGAGAATTGTTTTGCCATTTGCCCAAGGCAAGCATTGCATGCACGCATGTTGGGATTTATTCATCCACGCACAGGAAAGAAAATGGTTTTCGAATCTCCGTTGCCTAATGATTTTGCTGAGGTAGTTGAAAAATGGAGGCAATACCACCACCATGTTATTGCCAGAAGCGAACATGATTAATATTGATTTAATAATATCCCAAAATCAAAATGTTTCCATAAAATTGTATAAACAAATTAAACAAAAATGAAAAAAACCGTTCTACAAATTTTCACCTTGGCATGTGTGTCTATTACTGTCATCGCAGCTTTAAACACAACTCCTGCTATTTCCAGCACTTCTGGTGCGCCCCAGTCGGCTTGTACTGGCTGCCATGGAGGTCCTGTAAATACCGATCCTAGTTTTAGTTTGGCTGTATTTGATACCGCTACATTGGATGACGTTACGGAATACCAACCTGGAAAAACTTATGGCGTAGAAGTATTTATGACAAAATTAGGTACAACGAAGTTTGGATTTTCGTTAACCAAATCTGCCGGAACGTTTGCTATTGCAAGTGGTGACAATAGCGCTCAAATTGCATCAGGTGGATATGCAACCCACACCTCGAGCGGTACAGTTTCAGGTGATGGTGATATAGGTTGGGACATATTATGGACTGCACCTACCAGTGGCACCGTAAATTTTCAAGCTTACATCAATGCAACCAATAATGATGGTTCAGATAATGGTGATATGATTTATGGAAAACAATTAAGCATTAGCCCTCTTGCAACTGGCCTGCCAAGTGTTTTGTCAAATATGGGTATGCATATTTTCCCAAATCCTGCTAATGATGTCATCAACTTACAATACGAATTGAAAGCGAGCAGCGAATTAAACATAACTTTGTTTGACCTATCGGGTAAGCGTGTTGCCACCTTATTTAATGGTACACAAACACAAGGAAAACAAGAATTAATGTTGAACACCGCTGAATTGAATAACGGTATCTACTTACTTCAAATGAATGTGGGTAACGAACTATTAACACGCAAAGTGATTATTCAATAGTTATAACAAATCTTATAGCGAGCCTGTTATGGAAAAATCCATGGCAGGCTTTTTTTATCTGTACAATCGGGGTTAGCTTCGCAGCATGGAATTTTCAATAAAAGATATCTCAACCATTGCATTAACGCTTTTTGCTGTGATTGATATATTAGGTGCTTTACCAATTATCATTAATATCCGTCAGAAAGTGTCGCATATCGATTCTGGTTGGGCTACAATTGCTGCGGGTTTTCTAATGGTGTTGTTTTTGGTAGTGGGTGAGCAATTGCTTGGATTGTTTGGTATTGATGTGGCCTCCTTTGCTGTAGCTGGTGCTATTGTTATTTTCATCATTGCACTGGAAATGGTGTTGGGAATTGATATTTTCAGGGCCGATCCAAATGAAAAAACAGGCAGTATCATTCCTATCGCATTTCCCATCATAGCAGGCTCTGGTACCCTTACCACCATTATTTCACTTAAAGCCATCTATAGCTATGAAAATATTTTGGCAGGTGTAGTGCTTAATTTGATTGTAGTGTATATCGCGCTGAAGTCAACCGCGAAAATTGAAAAATTGTTAGGGAAAGCAGGACTTGCCTTGCTGCGCAAATTCTTTGGAATCGTGCTATTGGCAATTGCCGTGAAATTATTCAAAACAAACTTGTTTCTTTAATAGGATCAATTAAGACCGTACTCACTGATGAGCCAGATGAGAGCGGCCATGCAACCTGCACCCAATTCAAGCTCTCGTTTATTTACTTTATCAAACGTATCAATTGAGGTGTGGTGGTAATCAAAATAGCGTTGTGAATCCGGTGTGAATCCTATCAAGACAACATCTTGCTTTGCCAACGGCCCAATATCTGCTCCACCTCCTGGAAATGTAATTTGTTCAATTCCATATTGTCTGAGTAATGATTGGTACGACTTCATCTTTTCAAATGCTACTCCTTTGGCGTTGGTACTAAATCCGCGTGGAGTAAACCCTCCGGCATCACTTTCGAGTGCGGCTACATGCTTTTCGCCACTTGTTGCTGCCCACTCTGCATACTTCAAGCCTCCCCGCAATCCATTTTCTTCGTTCATAAACAATACACATCTTATTGTACGTTTAGGGCGTGATGATAACATGGAAAGCACACGCACTGCCTCTACACTTTGCACGCAACCTGCCCCATCATCATGTGAGCCATCTCCATTGTCCCATGCATCCAAATGTCCGCCAACCACAATTACCTCATTTGGAAATTCACTTCCTTTAATTTCGCCAATCACATTGTATGATAATTTATCTTCCAATGTTCGACATGACTGTTTGAAATAAAATGTGACTGCACCGTTTTTCAAATCTTTGCTCAGCTGCTCGGCATCCAATGTGCTGATGGCACAAGCCGGAATTTTAGGAAATGAATCATTGTAATTTGTTGCTCCGGTATGTGGATGATCATCTAATGCAAGGGTAAGCGAACGAACCACAGCACCAATTGCTCCGTATGACGCAGCCATAGTTGGACCTTTTGTTCGTTGAATGCCTGCATCACCATAAGCTGAACCTGTGTGTATGTACAATGGATTCATTGGCCGATTGAAAAATACAATCTTGCCTTTAAGCTTACCGGATTTACCATACTCATGCAGTTGATCCATGCTTGTAATTTCAACAACAGTTGCTGATGCGCCTGCTTTATCTGTTGCCACCGAGTTGCCCAACGCACAGATATCAACTTTTATTTTTTTTCCAGTAGCGGCAACATAATGGGCAACCTCCTTTTCACCTCTTTCCCAATGCGGCACCATAACCGGTTGCAACCACACCGTATCAAATGCATATTGCTTCATGGTAGCAAACATATATTGCACGGCTTGCTCAGCCTGAACGGAACCGCTTAGTCGGCCTCCTATTTTATTGCTTAGGTAATCTAAGGTGGAGTAGCATTTGCCACGGGTAAGTATATCGTTAAAAAATTGCCTGATGATTAATGAATCCTGTGCATAAAGCTGAACAGATAGAACCGATTGAAAGCATAACAGAATAATCAGCTTCTTTAAGGTTGGGTTTGCCATAAATACTTGTTTGTGTTAAAGTCGTAAAGGTAATAAAACTCAACCAAGCGGAACTGAAAAATTAAACACAGAACCTTTATCCTTTTCACTTTCAACCCAAATACGTCCATTATTTTTTTCGATAAAGTCTTTGCACAGCATCAGACCGAGGCCGGTGCCTTTTTCGTTTGCTGTTCCTTTGGTTGAAGGATGTGCATGTTGGTCAAATAGTTTACTTAGGTTATCTTTTCCAATGCCCACTCCGTTATCGCGAATTGACACAATGGCTTCATTTGTAGCGGTTGCTAAATCAATATGGATTTCGCCCGAATCAGCCGTAAACTTTATGGCATTCGACAATAAATTTCGAACCACCAAATTAATCATATCCTTATCAGCCAATACAAATACAGGCTCAATATTCGGGTAGTGCATGGCAATATTTTTTTGTGCTGCATTTGCTATCACCAATTTGATATTTTGCTCAATCACCTCATCCATATTGATGCGGGTGATATTGATGGGAATGCCTTTGATTTGGGAAGAAGCCCACACGAGTAAATTCTCAAGCAGGTCGATTGTATTTTCAACCGAGCCGGCAATTTGTTTGGTAATATCTTTGGTATCACCGGGTGAATAAGCCGGGTTGCTGATGAGGTCGAAATACAGTTTCATCGAGGTGAGGTTATTGCGCAAGTCGTGTGAGATGATAGAAAAAAACCTGTCTTTCACGGTATTCAACCTAATGAGTTCTTCAGTTTGTTTATTTAGGTTTATGGCAATGCGTTTATTTTGAAAATACAGCACCATCAAAACAATAATCAATAGAAAAGCAACAACGGCTGCATAGGTAATGATTCGGTTTTGTTGCCTCACGCTTTGTAGTTCTGTTTCGCGCAACTGTTGTTCTTTGGAAAGCAAATCGATTTCGCGTTGTTGTTTTTCTGCTTCATAATTCAATTGCAAATCATTTAGCTTTTTCAACATGCTGTCGTTATACAATGAGTCTCTTAAATCACGGCTCAATGAACCAAAAGTCTTGGCCTTGCCTGTTTGGCTGGTTAGTTGATAAATTCTTTCGAGGCCCGAGTAGGCTTCTTCCAATTCCAAATTCATCCCTGCCTTTTGAGCCAGTTTTACATTGCTACTAAATAACAGTGTAGCCTCTTCCAATTTATTCTCACTTAGGTAGCAATTGGCCAACCCATTATTGGTTTGAATAAGTATTTGTTGCAAATTAAGTTTGGTTGCAATTTCTTTCGACAGCTGAAAATAGTCGATGGCACTTTTATTGTTATTTTTTCGTTGCGCTACCACGCCCAACTGATAATAAATATAGGC
This sequence comes from uncultured Bifidobacteriaceae bacterium, assembly GCA_964429245.1. Classification (GTDB taxonomy): domain Bacteria; phylum Bacteroidota; class Bacteroidia; order UKL13-3; family UKL13-3; genus CAYSBE01. Next base: position 6,339 of record CAYSBE010000085.1, read on the forward strand.
AACACCGGCCTGGTTATTTAATTTTTTATACGAAACCAATGCCTTATTAAAGTATTCGGATGCTTTGGTATAATTGCCCGATTTCAGGTACGCATTTCCAAGGGATTCGTATGCCACAAGTGCCTGCATGCTATTGGCTGATTGTTCGTATAATGCGATGGCTTTTTGTGTGTACTCAATGGAACGGGTAAAGTTATTTTGCCGTGCATATACATTTCCCAATGCTTCATAGCAACTCAACATACCTACTTTATAATTAGCAGACTCATATAAGCGCAAAGACCTTAGGTAGTAATCGGCAGCTTGTGCCAGGTTTCCTTGATAAAGCGAAATGCTGCCCAATGAATACAAAACTTCTGCCTCGTATTGGTTTTGTGATAAGGATTCAAAAATGATGAATGCTTCATTGTAATTATCTTTGGCTTTTGCAAAATCGCCTTGCCTGTAATAGATACCTGCAATTTGTTGAAAGGATTTTGCCCGCAAAAAAGGATCGGCTGAGGCAGAAGAAATAATGACAGTGAAATATTGAACAGCAGATGCAGGTTGATTGAACTTATATTGTAATCCCAATTGATAGGCTGCCTGATCACGCTCAGAACCCGACTTGGTTTCTACTACTTGTTTTAAGCTATCTGTGTTTTGTTGCTGGGCATATCCCTGATTATAGAGCAAAAAAACTGAAATACATAGCAAGAAAATGCGCACGTAGTTTATTAATTATTTTTCTGTCAATTTAAATCCGGAGCCATGCACGTTTACTATTTCCAGCTTGGCATCATCTTTTGTCATTTTCCTCAACTTATTGATGTAAACATCCAAGTTGCGCGCGGTATAGTAATCATCACGTCCCCAAATATGCAGCAATATCGTATTTCGGGTGAGTAGTTTGTTCTTATTCTCAACAAATAGTTTTAACAATTGCCCTTCCGTGGTACTAAATTTTTTTTCAATTTCACCTATCTTAAAAAGATGGTTGGTAATATCAATCGTTGAATCTCCGGCATGCAACAATTCATCTGTTGATTCATTGGTGAGCGGCTGGGCCGGGTGCATCCTGCGCAAGATAACGTGTATGCGGGCAATAAGCTCTTCTACACTGTAAGGTTTGGTGATGTATTCATCTCCTCCAATCTGAAATCCTTTGATCTTATCTTCTTGTGCTGAGTTAGCTGTTAAAAAAATGATGGGTGTTAGTTTATCTTTTTCCCGAATGCGTTTGGCCAATTCAAATCCATCCATTTTGGGCATGTTTACATCCAATATCATGATATCAAAACGTTCTTTTTGAATGGTATTCCAACCATCTTCGCCATCGGTACAAATCTTTGCAATGAACCCTGCCAACTTCAGGTGCTCCTTTAAAAGGTATGCAGTTACATTTTCATCTTCTACGATTAAGATATGCGGAGGATTTATTTTTGTCATAAGGATAAGGTCTTACACAAATGTAAAAAATCAGTCGACATACGGTAAACGCCTCAGGTATGGCGGATGCCTCTTGAAAACACAAATGCCCGAAACTAGTAGTAGAATCAGGCATTTTGGGCATTTAATAATATTTTCTTAAATGTTTTCTGCGGCTTGTTGCAAGGGTTTATTGCTTAATAAACTCAACAACAAAGATAGCTTATCTTTTAACTTGGTACGGTTTACAATAAAATCTACGAAGCCGTGTTCGAGCAAAAACTCAGAGCTTTGAAATCCTTTGGGTAAATCTTTGCCAATGGTTTCGCGAATCACACGCGGACCGGCAAAACCAATTAAGGCTTCCGGCTCAGCAATATTGAAATCGCCCAGCATGGCAAATGATGCGGTTACCCCACCCGTAGTTGGATCTGTTAACAACGAAATATATGGAATGCCTTCTTTGCCCAGCAAAGCAAGCTTTGCCGATGTTTTAGCCATTTGCATTAATGAAAATGCAGCTTCCATCATACGCGCTCCTCCCGATTTTGAAATAATCATAAACGGAATTTTATGCTCACGCGCATGGTCAATACCCCTTGATATTTTTTCGCCCATTACCGAACCCATCGACCCTCCAATGAAATTAAAATCCATACACGCGATTACCAACGGAAATCCATTTACATTTCCTTTGCCTACACGCAAGGCATCATTTAATCCTGTTTTCTTCTGCGAATCGGTTAAGCGGCTTTTATAATCTTTGGTATCAAAAAAAGTAAGTGGATCGGTAGGATAAATATTGTTGAATAACTCTTCGTAATTGCCTTCATCAAACAGAATATTGAAATATTCATGTGACCCTATTTTATCGTGGTATTCACAATGAACACATACAAATGCACGTGCTTCGTGATCTTTTGCAAGTATCGCTTTTTTGCAACGGGGGCATTTATGCCACAACCCATCCGGTACAGATTTTTTTTCATCTGTAGGAGTAACGATACCTTCTTTTACACGTTTAAACCAACTCATAATTTTGCATTTATAACAAGTGATGAACTTGTCCTGTCAACTAAAAATTTAGGCGATTGTAATCGAATTATCCAGGTACACATCTTGTATAGCATTTAACAACGCCACGCCATCTTTCAATGGTTTTTGGAATGCCTTGCGACCTGA
>CAYSBE010000085.1:9027-11465 GCA_964429245.1 uncultured Bifidobacteriaceae bacterium
ACGGTAGGCAATTTTTGTTTGATAATATCTGCCTGAATGGTAACACCCAAGTGGTTGGCTTGTGCAGTAAGGTCGGCAGCGGTGTGGTAATCAACGCCATCTTTTTTAAATGCCCCATTGCGCAGGTAGCACCACAAAATGGTAGCCATGCCCAACTCATGTGCACGCTCAAATGCCGCTGCCACTTCTTGTATTTGGCGAGCCGACTCATCGGAACCAAAGTAAATGGTAGCTCCTACGGCAGTTGCTCCCAAGTTCCAGGCCTCATCTACCGAGCCAAACATTATTTGGTCGAACTTATTGGGGTAGCTTAAAAACTCGTTGTGGTTGATTTTAACAATAAACGGTATTTTGTGTGCATACTTGCGTGAGCAGGCAGCCAATACGCCATAGGTAGATGCCACCGCGTTGCAACCGCCTTCAATAGCCAGTTTCACAATATTTTCAGGGTCGAAATAAGCAGGATTGGGTGCAAACGATGCTCCTGCGGAATGCTCAATACCTTGATCTACAGGTAGTATGGATAAATATCCGGTATTTGCCAAGCGGCCTGTGCCATACAAATCTTGCAAGCTGCGCAATACCTGTGGCGTGCGGTTGGTTTGCATAAAAATACGGTCTACAAAGTCGGGACCCGGTGTGTGAATTTGTTCTTTGGTAACGGTTTTACATTCGTGCTTTAACAGCATGTCGGCATTTGCGCCTAATAATTCAACAATTTTACTCATGATTCGCTTATCTATTATAGGTTTGCAAACATATACAAAAATTTGAAACCCGAATCATGATTGCCATAACGAAAATAGAAAACCCCGAAAGCCTAGCCAAAGCCCATGAAATCAGAAGAGTGGTATTTGTAATGGAGCAAAATTGCCCGCCCGATATTGAATATGAATACGAAGACGAATCGGTGCATTTTTTGGCCACGGTAAATGGAATACCGGCCGGCACCGCGCGGTGGCGCGAAACCGAAAACGGCATTAAGCTGGAGCGCTTTGCCGTGCTTGCCCAATACAGGGGCATGGGAGTAGGTGATGCCCTGGTAAAAGCTGTACTAACCGATTGCCCGCATGATGGGCGAAAGATTTACCTGCACGCACAACTCACCGCCAAGGACTTGTATGCCAAAAACAACTTTACCCCCGCTGGTGCATATTTTTGGGAAGCCGATATTGAACATGTGAAAATGGTGTGGGGAGGCAAACACGATTCGAAATAAATCTTAATATTGTTTAAAATTCCAAAGCATTTACCAACACTTTATTCTTCTAGCCCATTGATTCACACTTAATTTTATTAGGTTAGATTACATTAACTCTGCATTAAGACTTCTTCGTACTTTTGTCTTGACACAAAAGTACCAAAAGGTCAAGACTTTAGATATATATTGGTGTCTGTAATTGCCGCTTGTGCCTGCGCAATGAAAACGGCTTTGTAAATTTGTTTGCTTCGCGCTTCATACATTCTCAGCCTTAAAAGTTATTGCTTGCACAGTCCTAAGTTCACAAGCAACAAAACAGACACAGGCATATATCTCTAAGGTCAATCATTAGTAGTGGCATAATGCGGATTTACTGAATAATTTATTGCTTTATTTGACTTTACACATCAAACAATTGATAAAGTTATATATCTATTATTAGTGATAAACTAACGGGTATACATAAAATAAATCAACCGCTAAATTTATTTGTAAATATAAAATGCAATTAACTTGCGTAAATGAAAAATGCCTTAACCTTACTCTTACTCCTCCCCTTGATACTGCATGCACAGGAAAAGGAAAGTGCACATCAACCCAAAATAAGGGGCGCCATTATGATGGCTAACTCGCATATACCTGCGGCTGAAAACAGCACCAATGCCATTGATGTGTTACCTGCCTGGGGTATTGATCTCGACTACTTTTTTCATAAAAGGTGGTCGGTTGCTTTTATTACAGACATCAAGTTGCAGGATTATTCGATTGTAGAAGCAAATCAGGTGACACTTGAACGAAAGTATCCACTTTCTTTGTGTTTGGGCGCACACTACCACTTGGTTAAAAATTGGTCGTTTTATTTTGCACCGGGAATTGAGTTGGCTAAAGACGAAAACTTACTGCTGTATAAATTGGGTACCGAGTACAGTTTTGAGATTACAGAAAATTTTGAAATAGCCCTTAACCTAATTTATGAAAACCGCTACGAAGTGTATGACGGATTTACATTTGGCATTGCATTTAATAAAGTGCTGTGGCGGAAATAGGTAATTGCATGTATTGTTACTTGACATTTCCCTTTTTGATAGGCTTGTGCACACAAACGATAAGTCCCATTTCATTTTTCTTAAATGAATGAACAGCATATAAAAAAAAGACTCCTTTCTTTGTTTTTTTTATCCGTATTGCTGTATACTTGTGTAACCTAATACCCTAGTTGATGCCATACTCCAATCCT
>CAYSBE010000086.1:0-11336 GCA_964429245.1 uncultured Bifidobacteriaceae bacterium
ACGATGTCTACATATTTGTTTCCGTTTACCACGGATGCTTCATCCACATTGCATACATACAATACCGGTTTGATGGTTAGCAATTGTAAGTCTTCTATATGCTTGCGATCTTCTTCCGATACCTCAACAGTGCGCGCACTTTTGCCTTGCTCCAATGTATTTTTGAATTTCAACAAAATGGCTTCAGCTTTGGCAGCATCTTTATCTCCGGTTTTTGCAGCACGGCTAATTCGTTGGAGTTTTTTATCTACTGATTCAAGGTCTTTGAGTTGCAATTCGGTATCAATAATTTCTTTGTCTCGAACGGGATTTACTGAACCATCTACGTGAATAATATTATCGTTATCAAAACAACGGAGTACATGCAAAATGGCATCTGTTTCGCGAATATTTCCCAAAAATTGGTTTCCCAAGCCTTCGCCTTTGCTCGCACCTTTTACTAGACCTGCAATATCTACAATCTCGATAGTGGTTGGCAAAATGCGTTGTGGGTTTACCAATTTAGCAAGTTCATTCAATCGTTCATCGGGCACGGTAATTACCCCCACATTGGGCTCGATGGTGCAAAAAGGAAAATTGGCCGCTTGTGCTTTTGCATTACTAAGGCAGTTGAAAAGAGTTGATTTCCCTACATTGGGTAGGCCCACTATTCCGCATTTAAGTGCCATAATATTTTATTTCTGTTGTTTGTTATTTAATAATCTGTTTCATGTCGGCAATCAGCTTTTCAGCTAGGTTATTGGCAGTTGTTTCGCTCTGACTTTCGGCATATATGCGAATGATGGGCTCCGTGTTGGATCTGCGAAGGTGCACCCATTCCTTGTCAAATTCTATTTTCACACCATCAACAGTATTGATAGGTTGTTTGCTGTATTTATCTTTTATGCGTTCCATCAACATATCAATATTGATTTGCGGAGTGAGTTCAATTTTCTTTTTGGCAATGAAATAATCGGGATAAGAACTACGTAAAATACTGCATAATTTATTTGATTTGGCAAGGTGAGTTAGAAACAAAGCAATACCAACCAATGCATCTCTGCCATAATGCAATTCTGGTACAATCACGCCACCATTCCCTTCGCCACCTATAAGGGCACCTTTTTCTTTCATCATGGTTACCACATTTACCTCGCCTACAGCCGATGCGCTGTATGTGCCACCGTTGCTTTCAGTCACATCTCGTAGGGCACGGGTTGATGAAAGATTGGATACAGTATGTTTTTTGAAACCAAGAGTTTTCAATTTTTCATCGCTGGTATTTTTCAAAACATAATCAGCAACAGCTACCAATGTGTATTCTTCACCAAACATGCTACCATCTTCGCACACCAATGCAAGGCGGTCCACATCAGGGTCTACCACAATACCCAAGTGGGCATTTTTGCGTTGTACCACCGATGATATTTCGGTTAGATTTTCGGGCAATGGCTCTGGATTGTGGGGAAAATTTCCGTCAGGTGTGCAATACAGTTCAAATACTTCCTCTACACCCAAAGCTTTTAGCAATTGTGGCACTGCAATGCCACCAGATGAATTAACTGCATCTACAGCTATACGAAATTTTTTTGCTTTGATGGCTTCCACATCTACTAAATCCATTTTCAAAATATGGTCGATATGTTTTTGTATCCACGTATTGTCGGTTGTGATCCTTCCTAATTTTTCAACAGAAGCAAATTCGAAACTGCCTTTCTCGGCAATTGACAAAACTTGTTTGCCAACTTCATCCGAAATAAATTCACCTTTTTCATTCAGCAATTTTAATGCGTTCCATTGTTTGGGATTGTGGCTGGCTGTAAGAATAATACCTCCGTGAGCCTTTTCATGTTTCACAGCCATTTCTACGGTAGGTGTGGTTGATAAACCAAGATCAATTACATGAATGCCCAATCCGCTGAGGGTGGCCGTTACCAGTCGGTTTACCATATCACCCGATATACGTGCATCACGACCAACTATGATGGTGCAATCTGCTTTTCCGTTTTTGATAATGCTGCCAAATGCGGCAGTAAATTTTACTACATCAATAGGGGTAAGGGCATCGCCTTGTGCGCCACCTATCGTTCCTCTAATACCTGAAATCGATTTAATTAACGTCACTTGTTAAGTTTTTTTGGAGGCGCAAATTTAACAGCTAATCAAGATTAGACAAGTATTGGTTGTAATACGTTGACTGATAGACTTGATAAAAGATTTTAGTTAATATCGACTGCTTATTTTTTCTTTGCAACTTATGCAACATACCAAAGAATGGTTTAGTGAATGGTTTGATTCGCCCTATTATCATGTGCTGTATCACAACAGAGATGACAGGGAAGCGCAGTTTTTTCTGGATAATCTGGTGCATAAATTGCATATCACACCGGGACTTAAAGTTGCCGATCTGGCTTGTGGTAAGGGACGTCATGCTATTTACTTAAATAAATTGGGATTTGATGTTACCGGATTTGACCTTTCTGCTGCAAGCATTGCACAGGCAAAGTTGCATGCCAACAGCAGGCTGCATTTTGAAGTGCAGGATTTGCGCACACTTGACCATCCGCATCAGTTTGATATTGCACTCAACCTGTTTACCAGCTTTGGTTATTTTCAAAGCGAAGAAGAAGACCTAAAAGTACTGCGCAATATTTATAACATACTTAAACCCGATGGATATGTGCTTATTGATTTTTTCAATATTCATACTACACTTGCCAGCTTGGTAGAAGCCGAATCAAAACGTATTGGCGAAATCATGTTTCATATTAGGCGTTGGAACGATGATAAATTTTTGTATAAAAAAATATCGCTGAAAGATGGCGATATGCAATTTGAATTCATTGAGCAGGTACAACTCATCAATGATGAACAATTTGAAAAAATGTTAAATGATTCAGGATTTGGTATCGTTGAAAAAATGGGCAACTACCAACTTCAACCTTATCAGAAAGGCAAATCAGACAGGCTCATTATACTTGCACAAAAACGATGATAGATCAGCTTATACAATGGGATAAACAACTTTTTACCGCAATCAATTCAGGTATGCAATCGGGCTTGCTTGATATGGTGTGCCCATTTATGCGCAAGCAAAGCAATTGGTACCTATTGTATGCTGTAATCGCATTTTTTCTTTTTCGGAAATATCAGATACGAGCATTGTGGATTTTGATGAGTGCAGGATTACTCATTCTTATCAGCGATCAGGTAAGTGCTAATCTTATTAAGAATACGGTGCAGCGCATCAGGCCATGCAACGATTCCGATTTTAAAGATCAGGTGCGTTTGCTTGTGGGATGTGGTGGTGGATACAGTTACCTTTCGGCACACGCCACCAATCATTTTGCAATTGCCATTTTTCTATATCAGGTATGGGGGCGGGTCTATAAATGGTTTTTGCCGGTAGCTTTGTTTTGGGCTGCATTGATTGCGTTTTCACAGGTATATGTTGGTGTGCACTATCCGCTTGATGTACTTTCGGGGGCATTGCTTGGCACAATTTTAGGCTATGTTGGCGGCAGTCTAGTCAATCGTTTTATATTGCAACCTCAAAACCAAAGTTGAACCCGCTGTATTTCATATTACTTTTTTCAGTACCATTTGCCGGTGGTGTTTTGGGCTATACACTCAAACTCAAAAGCTTTGACACCATGAAACTGATGCTTGCCTTTGCCGGTTCTTACTTGTTGGCTGTTGTACTTATGCATCTGGTGCCGCATATTTATGCCGAGGCAAATTATTTGTCGGGCATCATGTTGCTTGGAGGCTTTTTGTTTCAGTTTATCATTGAGCGTTATTCGCAAGGTGTTGAGCACGGACATATTCACCTAAACGATACCAAAGCGCATAAACTCATTCCGTTACAAATTCTAATAAGCCTCAGCATTCACAGTTTTATGGAAGGTATGCCGCTGGGCAGCGATGTGCTCAGTAGCGGCAGGGCTGAGTGGTCATTTGTATTTGGTATCGTTTTGCATGAATTTCCTGCGGCATTTGCACTAACTACCATACTCAAATCTAAAAACAAATCGCAAAACAACATACTGCTTTTTGCAGCTGTTTATGCATCCATGTCGTCATTGGGCGCTTTTACCGCACACCTATTTGGTAATGTAATCAACCATGAGGTGTTTGAATACATTATGGCTTTTGTGGCCGGTACGTTTTTGCATATCGCTACCACCATTTTGTTTGAAAACAGTGAAAATCATAAAGTGTCTAAAGCCAAGATTATTGCCATAGCAATGGGAATATTCGTTGCCTATTGGGTTAGCAGCGGGGCATAAAAAAATCAGGGCAAGCCTGATTTTTTGTAACAATATTTTGTGTGATGCTTATTTTTTCGGTAGTAACACCGCATTCACTTTCACATCGATTACTTCTGCAATTTTTGCTACAACTACCGTTGGTATTTCTATTTTATGGTCTTTCACGGCTACTTTAAAATCTGAGAGCAAGGTGATTTCGCCATTTTTCACAATGATTTTCCCATTGATGGTGCGTTCTTGTTCTACGCCATGTATATTCAGTTTTCCGGTAACGGTTACTGCGTATTCTCCGTCTTTAGTCAGGTCTATTTCTTCATTTATTTTTCCGCTAAAGGTACTGTAAGGATATTTCTCGCTTTCCATGTATTTTTCGTTGAAATGCTCTTGCATCAATTTATTGGGGAAATCGAATGAAGTATTGTCAACCTTGAAGGCAACTGTACGTTTTTCAATATTTACTGCTGCCAGGCAACGCTTTGATACGGCATTGATATCTTCTACTGGTGTGCTTGAGAAGAACGAAATAGTACCTGTTTGTGTACTGGCAGTTTGTGCTGAAGTTATAAGCGAAAACAAAACCGTGCAGCTTACTAAAATGGATTTAATGATTTTCATAATGGGTTATTTTTTTGAGTGATCGAATGAGAACGTACGAGAAAGGTTGAAGCCAAACCTAACCTGACTGAAGTTGGTAGGGCTTGTATTGCGGGCGATAAAATATTGTTCAATCATACCTGTGGCGTTGGTGAAATGAATCTGGAATACGTGACCTCCGGTTTCAAAATCAAATCCTATGCCAAACGCATCATAGTAAATTGGTGTTCCATCAGGTTGTGCAGGTTCATCGCGACCATTGATGCGTGGTATGTATTCGATATTAAAACGCACGCTTCGTGTGATTTTGATGGAAGTTCCTAATCCTATAGCAAAAATATCGTTGGGTTGGCTTTTGGTTTGTACGGTATTGTAGTGAACCAATGTTGGGCTTACACAAAGTGAAATAAAATCGTTGAATTTACGGGTGATGATAAGCTGGTTGGTATACGAAAGACGTGAGCTAAAAAATTCCTGACGAGTGGGGTCGGTCCATTTTAGGGTATTTACAGCCATGTTACCAAAGTAAACAATACTTACCGGGAATGATTTTTTGCCACGCGATTGCTCAACGATTTTGTATTTTAAGAATCCGTCATAAGTTTTATCAACTGTACTGCGACCTCCACCAATCATTAATTTATCGGTAATACCGTATTCCATAGCGAGGCGAATTTGGGCACCGTCTAGCCCAAACATATCATATAAACCATACCAGTTTTCAGGCGACATGTCTACAGGTGCAAATCGATGCTGAATACGGAAATCGAGGTGTTTTTTCTTCATCGTTTCGTTGCTGTGAAGGTTAATAATGCGTGTAGATTTGAATGTAGCATAAACCGGGGTAGGCTTTTGCGGATTTTCTTCATCCAGCATATTCATTAAATCGTCCTGTGCGAACAGGTAAAATGATGAACCGAATAATAAAATAAAAAGATATGCTTTTTTCATACGACTAATTATTTGGTGCTCCTGCATTAATCCAACTGTTAATTTTATTGATATCCGTAGGGTTTAACGGATTGCCAGGAGGCATTGTTTTTTGGTCGCAAGCCCGTACTTTTACCCTTGTTTTGTAAGCAAAAACTTGATCGTACGTTTGTAGCGTTGGCGATTGTTGACCACTTATATGGCAGCCGTTTGTGGCACAGCGAGTATCCATGATGGGTTTAATATCTGCAGTCCATGTTGCCGCCTGTGATGTCGTATCATTTGGCGCGGGTTGGCTGTTGGGATAAAGTTCCTCTTCGTTGTCATAATAGCATCCAACAATACACATGGATGCAAGGATTGAAATTAAAATGATGTTTTTCATGTAAATAAATTTGTTAATCAAGTTCGAGTGATGACGTAGAAACACCGTGGCAAGAATTACAGGCACCGGTTTTAGTGCTGGTGCTCATGTGTGCTTCTATTTTATCATCTGTTTTTTTCAATACAGGATAAAGACCCTTACCAAAATCAATTATTCGGTTGGTGTAGAAGTTTCCTTTTTGGTCAATTGCCAATCTAACCATTCGGTTGCCAGTTGCATTGGGTCCGGTCCATAATTCAACAAAACCGGCAGAAATAGCCTCTTGTCCTTTATCGTCATATACACTGCCACCAATATACCACCATCCTGCTTCTCGTACCGCTTCGTTTCCATTTTGATTGTGACAGCTCATACAATTTTGCCCATTATTATGGCTTTCATCCGAATCTAGCGAACTTTCTTCAGGGTTATTTTGAATTTTATCATACTGGCTGCATGATGCAATTGCAAATACAAGGCTTACTACAAAAGGAGAAACCAGCTTAGATGTGCGCATAGTGTTTATGATTAATTCAAAACAAAGATACCTATTAGGTACAAAAGTTAATGAGAAGATGCATCTAAAAATTCCTTTAATTCAGGTACACCAGAAGTTTTTACTTCATCACGTGTTCCTTCCCAGCCTTTTTTACCTTTGTAAATAAATACAATTTTATCACCTATATCGTATACACTTTTCATATCATGGGTATTGATGATGGTTGTGATCTCATATTCTGATGTTAAATCCTGAATCAGCTGATCAATTAACCTTGAGGTAATGGGGTCAAGGCCTGAGTTGGGTTCGTCACAAAAAAGATATTTTGGATTTAGCGCAATGGCACGGGCAATGCCCACCCGCTTTTTCATTCCTCCACTTATGGATGAAGGGTAAAGTTGGTTTACATTTTTTAGATCAACCCTGCTTAGGCAAAAATTGACACGGTCTTTTATTTCGTCACTTTTCAAATCGGTAAACATCTTTAAAGGAAAGGCAACGTTTTCTTCAACAGATAAGGAATCGAATAGTGCTGAGCCTTGAAACAACATGCCAATTTGTTTTCTGATTAACTGCTTGTCATGATAGGGCATATTCATAAAGTCATTATTGTCAAACTTTATTTCACCAGAATCAATTGGCAGCAATCCTACCATGCATTTCATCAATACACTTTTGCCAGATCCGCTAGCTCCTATTACCGCATTACACTTTCCTTTTTGAAACGTAGCACTTACGTCAATCAGTACTTTTTTGTCACCGAAACTTTTATTTACGTTCACTACTTCTATCATGCGGATGTTTTGTCAAGTAATAAATCAGACAGAATATAATCGAATAAAATGATGCCAACGCAACTATATACAACAGCTTTGGTACTTGACCTTCCAACCTCTAATGCGCCACCTTCGGTTTCGTATCCGTAGTAGGAAGAAACACTGGTGATGATAAACGAAAATGTCAGCGTTTTAATCATGGAGAAGGATACTGAAAATGGAATAAAATCAGCCCTCAATCCCTGCACAAACGGTTCAATTCCAATCATTCCTGAAACCCAACCGGAAATTGCTCCACCAACCAAAGAAAGAAACATGGCAAAAATTACAAGTATTGGGATGGTAATCATACCGGCAACAATTTTTGGTAAGGCAAGATAGTTTCGCGAATTGATGCCCATTACTTCAATGGCATCAATTTGTTCAGTTACTTTCATGGTGCCAATTTCAGAAGCAATGTTGGAGCCAACTTTTCCGGCAAGTACAAGACAGGTTATGGTAGGAGAGAATTCAAGTATATTTGAATCACGCACTACCCTTCCCAATACATATTCAGGAATTAGTCCTGTAAGCAACTGATAACCTATTTGGATAGTAGACACTGCTCCTACAAAAAAGGAAATAAGGGCTACAATGCCAAATGAACCAATACCAATTGATTCCATTTGCAAAAAGGTTTGGTGAAGAAAGATTCTTGGTTTTAATGGCTTGCGAAGCAGGCTTTGTAAAAACAAGGCATATCTTCCCAGAAAAGTAAATACATTCATATCATTATTTGCTTCAAAAAAGCATGTAAATATAAGAAATGACCCATAAGATTATCATATTCCGGTACTGTTTGGAAGAAAATTTTTAAATACGAAAAGGTTTGCATGCTAAAAAAATAAAAAAAGATGAATACTTGATGCTAATTTTGACAGCTACAATATCAACATGAACAAATCAATAATCGTTACCGGATGCACGCAAGGTATTGGATTAGCCATATGCAATTATTTTGCGCAAGAGGGGTTTTCAATAGCAGGTTGCGCAAGAAATGTTGCAGGGATTCATCAAATGTCATCTTTATTTAAGGACAGTTATCCTGATCAGGCTTTTCATTTTGCCGCATGCGATGTTACAGATAAGCAGCAGATTAAAAAGTTTGCACAAGAAGCTATTGGTGCAATTGGCGTACCTGATATTTTGGTAAATAATGCAGGAGCCTATTTACCTGGCGCATTGATTGAAGAAAGTGACGACCAATTGGCAAAAATGATTGAGGTTAATTTGTACAGTGCATACAATATTTCAAAACAGGTTGTTCCTTTGATGGCATCACGTAAAAGCGGACATGTATTTAATATGTGTTCAATTGCTAGTTTGGATGCTTATCCAAATGGAGGCTCTTACAGTATTTCAAAATTTGCCCTTTTGGGTTTTAGCAAACAACTCAGATTGGAAATGCAGCCGCATCAGGTAAAAGTGACAGCCGTTATGCCGGGTGCAGTGAAGACGCCTTCGTGGGATGGCGTGGATTTACCTGATTCGCGATTTATTCCTGCATCAGATATAGCTGCTGTTATTTACAATACATATAAACTTTCAGCACATACAAATGTTGATGAAATAATTATCAGGCCTCAAGACGGGGATATCTAAGCATTAAAATCATGAATATGTTTAAACAAACTTTTAATCCGGCATATTGTAATAACCTTACCAGATATGAGCGTAGAAAAACTGCTACAGTAAAAATAGGAGACTTATACATGGGCAGCGAGTACCCAATTCGTATTCAGTCAATGACAACAACCGATACCATGGATACGGTAGCATCCGTTGCACAAATCAGTAGAATGGTAGAAGCAGGTTGCGAATTGGTACGGCTTACTGCACCCAGCATGAAAGAAGCACAGAATTTGGCCAATATTAAAGCCGAACTAAAGAAAAAAGCCATCACTGTACCCTTGGTAGCAGATATTCATTTTACGCCAAATGCAGCTGAGATTGCAGCACGAATCGTGGAGAAAGTACGGGTAAATCCGGGTAATTATGTAGATAAAAAGAAATTTGAACTGATAGAATATTCGGATGCCGAATATGCTGAAGAATTGGAGCGCATCAGAGAAAAGTTTACTCCATTGGTAAAGATATGCAAAGAATATGGTACAGCCATGCGCATTGGAACCAATCACGGTTCATTAAGCGACCGCATTATGAGCAGGTATGGCGATACCCCACACGGTATGGTTGAAAGTGCCATGGAGTTTCTTAGAATTTGTGAAGATGAAGGCTATCAAAACATCGTTCTCTCCATGAAATCAAGTAACCCGCAAGTGATGGTACAGGCTTATCGTCTTTTGGTAAAAACCATGAATGAAAACAATATGCAATACCCACTTCACTTAGGTGTAACCGAAGCCGGAGATGGAAACGATGGGCGCATCAAATCTGCATTGGGTATTGGTTCGTTGCTCGAAGATGGAATAGGTGATACCGTTAGGGTTTCCTTAACAGAAGACCCTGAGTTTGAAGTGCCTGTAGCGCGCAAATTAGTAGAGAGGTATTCCTTAAGAAACCAAACTTCAGTTGTAAATAGCGCACTACACGATGATACTATACTTTGTTTTTGGAATCCTTTTACATTTATAAAAAGACAAACAGCTGAATGTGTAAATATTGGTAATCAAAGCGTGCCTAGGGTTGTTGCTGATTTTAGTGCAATGTCTGAAATTTCAATCGAATCGCTCGCCTCAATCGGGCATAAGTATGATGCAAAGTTAGATAAATGGCATATGAATGATTTGGGCGCAGATTATATATATGCTGGAAGTTTGCCAATTAATTTTATGTTGCCCAATGGACTTAAAGGACTTTATGATGCCGAGTATTGGAAAGTATTAACAGATAAAACCAACAACTTTCCAGTTTATAGGGCAACCAATCTTTTAAGTGAAAAAATATTCTCACAAACCTTAAATGTCATCATGCTATCAACGGATGAACTTAGTTTCGAGGTTCAAGAAAAATTGTTTGCGGTTCCAAATCCGGTTTTGCTTCTAAGTGCAAGTTCAATTCACACAGTACCTGATTTGCGCAATGCAATCATAAGGCTTAACATAGCAGGCATTGATGTTCCAATTGTTTTACACAGTGTAGTATTATCAGATGATGTAGAACAAGCCATGTTGTATCACGCCACGAATGCGGGTGCGATGTTTATTGATGGGATGGGAGACGGAATCATGATTAGCTCTCCGTCAATTGATGCAAAAGTGTTAAATGAGGTTTCATTTGGCATACTTCAAGCAGCGCGTGCCAGAATTACAAAAACAGAATATATCAGTTGTCCTAGTTGTGGTCGCACCTTATTTGATTTACAAGAAACCACCGCGCTTATTCGCAAGCATACCGATCATTTGAAAGGAATTAAAATTGCGATAATGGGATGCATTGTAAATGGACCCGGAGAAATGGCTGATGCTGATTATGGTTATGTAGGCTCCGGACCAGGAAAAATTACTTTATACAAAGGAAAGGAAGTAGTGAAAAAAGGAGTTAATAAGGAAACAGCGGTGCAAGAACTTATTCAATTAATTAAAGATGACGGAAACTGGACTGATACTGTAACAGTTGCGTAAAGAGTTAAGATTTATTTAACATGCTTTTTATTGTCAAGAATATATGCTTATTTTGGCGTCAGAAATTTTAACAATAAATAAGTACACAAATGAAAAAATTACTACTAGTAATGGTTGCTGGATTTGCAACACAAGTAGCAATGGCTCAAACCCTTGTTCCAAGAGAAAAAGGTTATGAAGTTGCTAACCCTAATTTATCAAGACCAGCTAACAACAAAACACTTAATAAAGTAGTTGTTAGCGATTGGTATGATCCAATTGATATGTTGAATAGCTACACCCAAGGAACTGGAATTGAAA
>CAYSBE010000087.1:0-3577 GCA_964429245.1 uncultured Bifidobacteriaceae bacterium
AAATGTGTTTTACGTAGCATTGGCTTGGGATGTATTTACTGATGTAAGAAAAGCATATGGAGGACAAAAAGGTTCAGCAACTCCTAGTCGCACCTCGTACACCAGCAGAACAGGTACTTCGTATTTTTATTAATCACTGCAAATCAAATAATTATCTAAATATTTAAAGCTTTTGTCTCCCGACAAAAGCTTTTTTTCACAATTTGTTGTGAAATACAAACAACTGACCTATTTTTGCAACCCCTTTATAAAAAGTACATAATTAAACTACTGTGGATACAATAAGTTACAAAACCAAATCAGCCAATAAGGCCACTGTTAATAAAGAGTGGTATGTGGTAGATGCAGAAGGCCAAACGCTAGGACGTTTTGCCAGCAAGGTTGCCAATATTTTACGTGGCAAGCACAAAACAAATTTCACTCCGCACGTTGATTGCGGTGATAATGTTATCATTATCAATGCAGAAAAAATCCGATTCACAGGCAATAAGCTAAATGATAAAGATTACGTGTTTTATTCAGGACATCCGGGGGGGCAGCGTTTTGAGTCGGCAAAAAGCTTGCTTGAAAGACGCCCTACTTATGTAGTAGAACACGCTATTGACGGAATGCTTCCAAACAATAAATTAGGTCGTGAGATTTTTAGAAACTTATTTGTCTATGCAGGTTCTGAGCATCCACATGTTGCGCAACAACCAAAACCTTTAAATCTGAAATAATTAGATCATGGAATTAATAAACGCTATAGGTAGAAGAAAAACATCTGTTGCCAGGGTATACCTAACTGCCGGAACCGGTAATATTACAGTAAACGGAAAAGACGTGAAAACGTATTTTCCTACGGTGCTTTTGCAGCATGCAGTAAACAAACCACTTGAAGTGACAAACACTATTGGGCAGTTTGATATTAGCTGCAATGTTGATGGTGGTGGTGTTACTGGACAAGCTGATGCATTAAAACTTGCTATTGCACGTGCATTGGTAAAACATAATGCAGAACTTAAACCTTCACTTAAGGCTGAAAGTCTGATGACCCGCGACCCACGTATGGTGGAACGTAAGAAATCAGGACAAAAGAAAGCCCGTAAGCGTTTCCAATTCGTAAAACGTTAATCAAGTATATATATATTTATGTCACAAATCACACAACAAGAGTTGTTGGAAGCGGGAGTGCACTTCGGTCACCTTACCCGCAAATGGAATCCAAAGATGGCTCCGTATATTTTTATGGAGAAGAATGGAATCCACCTCATCGATTTAAACAAAACAGCTGTTAAGCTGGATGAGGCCGCAAATGCCATCAAAAATATCGTAAAATCTGGGCGCAAAGTATTATTTGTAGCTACCAAGAAACAAGCGAAGGAAATTATTGAAACAGAAGCAAAACGCGTGAATATGCCGTTTGTAACAGAGCGTTGGTTGGGTGGAATGCTTACTAACTTCAGTACTGTGCGCAAATCAATCAAAAAATTGCAAACGCTTGAGAAAATGGCGACAGACGGAACTTACGTAAACATCAATAAAAAAGAAAGATTGATGCTTGACCGTGAGAAAATCAAACTTACCCGCTTATTAGGTGGTATAGCAGATTTGAACCGTTTGCCAGCAGCATTGTTTATAGTTGACGTTAAACGTGAACATATTGCAGTGTCTGAAGCACAAAAATTAAATATTCCTACCATAGCGATGGTGGATACAAATTCTGATCCAACAGTGGTTGACTATGCTATTCCTGCAAATGACGATGCCGCAAAATCTATATCATTAATAGCACGCGTAATTACGGATGCCATTGTAGAAGGTATGTCTGAACGCAAACGTGAGAAAGAAGAAACAGAAGAGCCGGCTAAAGAAGAGGCATAATACTTAAATGAAAATCGGCCTTGTGCCGATTTTTTTTAGTCAAAAATTAATAATACAAACACATTTAATTAAACACAATATTACAATGAGTACAATTTCAGCAGCAGATGTAAACAAATTGCGCCAGGTAACAGGTGCAGGGATGATGGATTGCAAAAAGGCTTTAACAGAAACCAACGGTGACTTTGAAGCAGCAATTGATTTTCTTCGTAAAAAAGGCGCCAAAGTATCAGCCGCCCGTGCAGACCGTGAAGCTAAAGAAGGAGCTGTTATCGCAAAAACTTCATCAGATAAAAAATTAGGCGTTATCGTGCAATTAAGTTGTGAAACAGATTTCGTTGCCAAAAACGAAGATTTCGTAAAGTTTGCCAACCAACTTGCCGACCTTGCTTTATCTAATAAGTCAGCAAATGCAGATGCATTAAAAGCATTGCCAATGGATGGCCTTACCGTAGGAGATAAAATTACCGAACAAGTTGGCAAAATAGGAGAGAAGATAGATGTGGTGCGTTATGAACTCATGGAAGGTGAAAACATTATAGCTTATATTCATGGAGCAAACCGCCTTGGTGTTTTGGTATCATTAAGCAATGCGCCTAGCGAAGCCAATTTTGTGGCAGGAAAAGATGTTGCCATGCAAGTGGCTGCATTAAACCCGATAGCAGTTGATAAAAATGATGTAGATGCAACCGTAATTGAGCGTGAGTTGGAAATTGCTAAAGAGCAAATACGTGCAGAAGGTAAACCGGAAAATATGGTTGAAAAAATCGCAGAAGGTAAACTAGGGAAGTTCTACAAAGAATCTACTTTGATGAATCAGGAGTTTGTAAAAGACGGTTCAAAAACCATTGCACAAATGCTTGATGGAGTAGAGAAAGGGCTTACCGTAAAATCATTTAAGCGAGTAGCTTTAGGATAATTTATTTTACATATAAAAAGCCCCGCCTTGCAAAGGCGGGGCTTTTTTGTTGCTTTGCAGGCATGAAATTTTTGATTGTTGGTCTTGGAAATATAGGTGTCGAATATGCACACACGCGTCATAATATTGGTTTTGACATTGCCGATGAATTGGTGCGATTGCACAAGGGTATATTCGAAAACGAACGTTATGCAGATTACGCCCACTTATCAGTAAAAGGCAAACAACTGCATGTGATAAAGCCCACCACATACATGAACTTGAGTGGCAAAGCAGTGCGTTATTGGATGGATAAACTTTCGGTACCAATTGAAAATGTGATTGTGCTTGTGGATGACCTTGCAATAGATTTTGGAAAAATACGCATCCGCAAGAATGGAAGCGATGCAGGGCATAACGGACTTAAGAGTATACAAGAATTGTTGCAAACACAAAACTATCCTCGGCTGCGCTTTGGTATTGGAAGTAATTTTTCCAAAGGTCGTCAGGTGGAGTATGTGTTGGGCAGGTGGAATACCGAAGAGGAAAATAAGCTTCCTGAATTGATTACCCATTCGGTACTAGCTATCGAAAAAATAGCCCAGTCGGGAATCGACCGGGCTATGAATGAATATAACAAATAAGCTGTTTAGCTCGTTCTTCTGCGTCTTTCTCCGCCTTCGCGTTTTTTGAAAGTGCCGCTGTAATTGCTTTTTTCTCTACCACCACGATCGCTTCCACCATCACGGCTTCCGCGGTATCCGCCTCTGCTTCCGCCATCACGACTTCCACCATCTCTGCTTCCACCATCTCTGC
>CAYSBE010000087.1:3677-11293 GCA_964429245.1 uncultured Bifidobacteriaceae bacterium
GTGCTACCATGCAATGTATTCATTAAGGTATCTACACACTCGTCATCTACATTGATGAATGAATACACCCCTTTTACATCAACTCGGTGAATTTGTTTTGCAGTTAAGCCAGATACGCTTACAACAAAATCTTTCATCGAACCTACATTTAAGCCGTCTTTAGAGCCTACACTTACAAATAAGCGTGTGCCTTTAGATGCTCCGTATGTTCCGCGGTCACCATCACCTGAACTTGATCCGCGAGAATCGCTTACATTTAAGTCTGGTCCGTTCATGTATTCGGCACTAAATCGTTTCAATTCCAATGAAAGCATTTTTTTCATCAGTTCGTCTTTATCAAGACTCATTAATGGTTTCAAATGTTTCTCTACCACATCATCAAAGAATGACTCTTCAATTTCTGTTGAGCTGATGGTATCAATAAATGCCAATAGTTTTCTATCACGCACTTCCTGTGCTGAAGGAATAAGCACACGTGCAAATTTTAGGTTGGCCAGTTTTTCAATTTCACGCAGACGATAAAATTCTCTTACGTTTAAAAGGGTAATGGATATTCCAGATTTTCCTGCACGTGCGGTACGTCCGCTTCGGTGTGTGTAGTTTTCGATATCATCAGGTAAATGATAATGGATTACGTGTGTTAATCCGCTTACGTCAATACCACGTGCTGCCACATCCGTAGCCAACATAATTTTTGTTCCGTGGTTACGAAAACGACTCATTACTTTTTCGCGTTGCGATTGGCTAAGGTCGCCATGAAGGCAATCGGCATTGTAACCATCACGTATGAGTTTGTCACTGATATCTTGTGTTTCATGACGGGTTGTGCAAAACACAATTCCATAAAAAGTATCGTTGTTGTAATCAAGGATACGTTTCAGTGCAGCATATTTGTCTTTGGCATGCACTACGGCATATTCGTGAGAAATATTCTGGTTGGTACTGTTTGATTTTCCAACACTCAGCTCAACAGGGTCTTTCATAAACTTGTTGGCAATGGTGCGGATTTCGCGAGGCATGGTTGCGCTAAAAAGGCAAACACGTTTCTCGGCAGGTGTAAACTCAAGGATGTTTTCAATGTCTTCGCGGAAACCCATGTTCAGCATTTCATCTGCTTCATCAAGCACCACAAAGCTGATTTCCTTGATGTTTACGGCACGTCTTTCCATAAGGTCCATCAATCGGCCGGGAGTGGCTACGATAATTTGAGGGCCTCTGCGTAGTTCATCCATTTGTCCGGTGATGCTGGCACCACCATAAACAGAAGCAATACGAACGTTTTGTAAATTTTTTGAATACTTTACCAAATCGCGTGTAATTTGCATGCAGAGCTCACGTGTAGGGCACACAATAAGTGCCTGTGTAGTTTTGCTTGAAAAATCGATAAGTTGTAAGAGCGGTAAGCCGAATGCGGCTGTTTTACCGGTACCGGTTTGTGCTAACCCTAAAATGTCACGCTGTGTTTCTAAAAAAACCGGAATAGACTTTTCCTGAATGGGCGTGGGGTCAACGAAACCGAGTTCCGAGATGGCGCTTAAAACGGACGTGTTTAAGCCCAGGTCGTTAAATGTTGTCAATGTACTATAATTTATTAAATGAGCGGCAAAGATATGCCTAATAAGCGGAACCGCCTAATAATCTTTGTATTTCACTATATTTGCACCCTTAATTGAACAATAAAAATGAATATACGCGAGCAATTAAATAAACGCATATTGATATTGGATGGCGCCATGGGCACCATGATACAACGCTATAAGCTGGAAGAAAAAGATTTTAGAAACGAAGCATTAAAAGATCATCCAAAACCATTGCAGGGCAATAATGATTTGCTGTCCATTACCCGACCTGATGTTATAACAGCCATTCATGCCCAATATTTTGAAGCCGGTGCTGATATTGTAGAAACCAATACATTTAGTGGAACCACCATTGCCCAAGCCGATTATGGATTGGAGCATTTGGTATATGAAATCAATTACCAGTCGGCAAAAATTGCGCGCGAAGTAGCTGATGAGTTTACAGCCAAAACACCCGATAAACCCCGCTATGTTGCAGGAGCCATGGGTCCTACCAACCGCACCGCTTCACTTAGCCCTGATGTAAATGATCCGGGTTATCGTGCAGTGACGTTTGATGAATTAAAGATTGCGTATAAAGAACAAGCCAAAGCACTGATTGATGGAGGTATTGACTTGATATTGATTGAAACCATATTTGATACGTTGAATGCCAAAGCTGCACTGTTTGCAGTAGATGAATTGATGGAAGAGTTAGGCAAGTCATATCCGGTAATGATTTCCGGAACCATAACGGATGCTTCAGGTCGTACTTTGAGCGGACAAACCACGGAAGCATTTTTGATATCGATGCAACATGCACCTTTGTTGAGCATTGGACTCAATTGTGCGTTGGGTGCAAGCGCATTAAGACCATATTTACAAGTGCTGGCACAAAAAGCACCGTTTTATGTTAGTGCTTATCCCAATGCAGGCTTGCCCAATGAAATGGGACAATACGATGAAAGCCCTAAAGCCATGGCCGCACAAGTTGAAGAGTTTTGCAAAGAAGGATTGGTAAATATTTTAGGAGGATGTTGCGGTACCACACCCGACCACATCAAAGCCATAGCTGAAACGGCAGCCAAATACGCACCACGCAACCTTAGCGCAACAGCTTAAAATTTTTAGAACTTGGATATACAACTAGTCATTGCAGGAATAATTATAGTAGCTGCGGTAGCGTATTTGTTGCGCACCGTGTACAAAAGCAGCAAAGGCCATGCTTGCGGAAGCGGTAAGTGCGGGTGTGAGGGTGCAAAATTGCCAAGCCCAAAGAGCTGAGGTAAGCGTATAAATGCTACCTACTCACCACCAGTTTTTGTGTAAATACCATTCCGTTAGCATCCTGCATTTGCAGGAAATATATACCGGGTGTAAGCGATGAAACATTGCAGGTGTGTTTTTGTGTATCAAGTTGCAGCGTGTGGCTTTGGCCTGCTAAATCAATAGCTACAACATTTAAGGTTTGCTCAGGCAATTGGATGATATTGCTTGCAGGGTTTGGGTAAATAGAGAATTTAGGAATATTAATTTCGTTTTCAACACTTAAAAACAAACTATTGTTCCACCTGAAAAATTTGTTATCAATACTGGCATACCCATGCTCAGCATTATAAAATTTGATGAAACCGAAATGTATATCGGAAGGATAGCTTTGATAAATTGTTTTGAATGTATCTAAGCTTATTGAAAATTGTTTAGGCTCCCTTAGGTAATAAAAACCCTGCTTTGTTGCTGAAGGTTTTACCCAGCCAATATTATTGGCAAATGGCATTTGGGTAATTGTGGTGTCCCAAGTTGAACCACCATCTTTGGTTTGGGCAAATACGATAGTACCCATATTTTTTCTTGAGAAATACCCAAACCCGTTTAAGGTATCAAGCATCAGCATTCTTTGGTAATTGTGTGTAAGATTATTATTTCTAATTGTTTTCCAAGTTTTCCCACCATTAGATACCTGATAACAATGATTGATAAACGGGTAACTGATGTAACCTATATTTTCACTATTTATAGTGGTTTGAAAATTCCAGTTAAAAAACGGATTCATTTTAAAGGTATCTGTGGGTAAAATATTTGATGATAAATCCAGCTTCTGCCAAGTGTTTCCTCCATTTTCTGTGTGGTAGGCAATGATTTCACTATTAAGTCTGTCTGCAAAAATAAATCCATGCAAAGAGTCGAAAAAATGGATAATCAGCGGTTCAATTGCACTGTCGGGAGTATTAACGAATGCGGTATCACCATTTGCAGTAAGGGCATGATAGGGCTTCCAGGTTTTTAAGGTGTCTTCACTTATCCAAAATTGGGTTCTCAGTTGGTTGAATCTCATTTGAGATATGGCCTTGTTTCCCAGAGTTGTGGTCCATAAATTTTTCCCAAAACTTGGTCTAAAATTACTGTCTAGTATTATTCTAGTAAATGATTGCCCGTAGTTGTTGCTGCAGTATAAATCATTTGAAGCATTGAAGAAGACGTTTTTTTCTGATAATAAAAAACTCAATTGACGTGGTTGCAACAGAATATTTACCTGACTTCTAGGTATACTGTCCCAGAGGCTTTGACTAAAAGATTCGCCCCAAAACAATAAGAAGGAAATAATAAAGTAGTATTTCTTCATAACATCATATAATTTAAAAACTACCACAATTATTTGCTGCTACAAACAATGTGGTAGTTCAAATTTAATATTTTAAAATATAAATGGTATAACCCAAATATTTAAGTGATTACTACTAATCACAACCAAAACCAGGTCCTATGATTAATTTAAAGATGGGTTGTTGTTGCGAATCGATTGCATCTTTTATCAAAAAACATATATTGCTCTGCAAAGCGTAAAAGGTGAGCAATCTATTTCGGAAAAAAACAGTAAAGCAAATTGCATCAGAAGCTGCGGCCAATGATTTAAATGAGCACAAGCTACGCAGAACGTTGAGCCTGCGCGATATCACTTCATTGGGCATTGCAGCCATTATTGGTGCGGGTATTTTTAGTACCATTGGCAATGCAAGTGCAGCCGGTGGTCCTGCGGTGGTATTGCTGTTTATTTTCATTGCATTTGCCTGCTCATTCTCTGCCATGAGTTATGCCGAGTTTGCTTCCAGCATTCCGATTTCGGGTAGTGCATATACTTATGCTTATGCTGCTTTTGGCGAAATTGTGGCCTGGATTATTGGCTGGGCTTTGATAGTGGAATATGCAATAGGAAATATTGTGGTGGCCATCAGTTGGAGCGATTATTTTACCGGCTTAATGCAAGGTATTGGTTGGCATATTCCGGAGTATTTCACCATGGATTACCTCAGTGCCAAAAATGGATATGAAACCTATTTGCAATTGCAGCAATCGGGTGGCGAAATTACCCACTACCTTAGCGAGCAATATACTGCATGGATGTATGCGCCCGAATTGTTTGGTTTAAAACTCATTTTAGATTTGCCGGCATTGGGTATTGTGTTTGCAATCACAGCACTCATTTATCGAGGCGTGCACGAAACCAAAACAGTTGGCAATTATTTTGTAGCGCTAAAACTTGCTGTCATTATTTTGGTCATCATTGTAGGTGCATTTTATGTGCAACCCGACAATTGGAGTCCATTTGCACCAAATGGGATGAGTGGCGTGCTGAAAGGAGTAGCATCCGTGTTTTTTGCCTATATCGGTTTTGATGCATTGGCAACAACAGCTGAGGAATGTAAAGATCCCAAACGAGATTTGCCCAAAGCCATGATCGCCTCGTTGGTTATTTGCACGGTACTGTATATTTTAATTGCCCTAACGCTTACCGGCATGGTAAGTTATAAAGAACTTGCAGTAGGCGATCCGCTGGCTCATGCATTCAGTTTGCTGCATGTGGGATGGATGAGCGGCATAGTGGCTGTAAGTGCTGTAATAGCAATGGCGAGTGTATTGCTGGTTTTTCAAAACGGGCAACCGCGCATCTGGATGAGCATGAGCCGCGATGGTTTGCTGCCAAAAAAATTTAGCAGCATTCATCCCAAATTCCGCACACCAGCTTTTTCAACTATTGTTACCGGAATTTTTGTAGCGGTACCTGCTTTGTTCCTCAACCTTCAAGAAGTTACCGACTTGTCGAGTATTGGAACCTTGTTTGCCTTTATGGTTGTAAATGCCGGTGTTATTCGTATGGAGAGCCACAAAAATGAATACCATGTAGGTTTTAGGGTTCCATATATCAATGGACGGTTGTTGGTACCCATCTTGTGTTTGGTAACTTTGTTTCTATTTATCGTTTACGATTCAAATCAAATATTTATCAATTGGCAACACCACGAAAATTGGGCATTGATTGCCTTTTGGCTCTTATTTGTAATCCTATCGGTCTTTACATTTGCCAAACGGTTTTCAACTATTCCGGTACTGGGAATGGTAACCAACTTTTACCTGATGGCACAATTGAATTTTACCAATTGGGCAGCATTCCTGTTGTGGTTGATGGTAGGTTTGGTTATTTACTTTTTATACGGAAAAAATAAAAGCAAACTGGCTAACGCAGGTAAAGTAAACGGGTAATGGTATTGCGGGGCAATACTTGAGCCACCGTAGTATCTCGAATGACTCCTGTTGTTGATGAAAAGGAACCCGTGATATAATAATTGCCATTTAATACAAATCCGAAATCAGCTCTGCCATTGTTGGCATTTAAACTGTATAAAGGAAAATTACGAAGCATGTCATCATAGTTTAAATACAGATTTACTTCTGCATTATCAATCAAACTATTGTTGCTGTTTCTACGAACTTCTACCAATAACCTTCCGGTTAAACTTGAGGTGTCATTCGTAATTACTGTTTGTTGGTTATCATTATCGTCATCCTCTTGCGTGCCTGAACATGATGTGATGATTGCAAACGCAATGAGCATAGCGAGGTAAATTGTTTTTTTCATATGTAACGATTTGTTGTAAAGTACATCAGGTATTTTGTGTTCCTTACATTTTGATTCAAAAGTATTTACTTTGGGTAGAAATAAAAAATGCGATGCATATAAACAAAACCGATAACCCATGGACATTGCTAAAAAAGCAAGATGTATATGAATCGGCATGGATAAAAGTGGAGCATCACGATGTGTTGAATCCTGCAAAAAATTCGGGCACTTATTCGTTGGTACATTTTAAAAAACTGGCTATAGGTATTTTGCCGCTTGACGAAGGAAACTACACATGGATAGTAGGGCAATATCGCTACCCACTTAATTGCTATACTTGGGAAATTCCCGAAGGTGGAGGCGATAGAGATTTACCTCCGATTGAATCGGCCAAACGCGAGCTGTTGGAAGAGTGTGGTATACTAGCAGATGAGTGGAAACTCATACAAGAACTACAGCTTAGCAATTCCGCTACAGATGAAGTGGCCTATTTGTATGTAGCAAAGAAGTTGACATTTACCCAATCGCAGCCCGAAGAAACAGAGCAACTCACCGTGAAGAAAATTCATTTTAATGAACTTTACTTGCAAGTATGCAATGGTCAGATAAAAGATAGTCTTTCAGTTGCAGCAGTACTAAAAGCGAAATTGCTGATGGAAGAGGGAATGCTATGATTACTCAAACTCTCTGTACCCTGAGTTCAACTAAAATTCTTCAATTAGCATACAAAGTATAAAACTAAACAGATTTCTTTCGATTATATTTTATAAATAAAATCTGAAGTCACGGTTAGTTAATTTTTTCTATTGTTTTATTTGTCTGAACAGATACCGGGTAATGAAAATACCTCCATTCGTATTTCCATTATTTTGATTGGTGCTTGAGCCTGTTGTTACACTGTACAATTCCCAACCTTCGTTAGAAAATTCATTAATTTTATCTACAATCAATTTGTCATTATTTGTAATATTTGAGAAGTTGATACCAACCAAACTATAGAAGTTGAGCAAATCTTTTTCAATGCTTGTGCCACTGTTGTCAGTTGTTAAAATTCGCGATCTTCCTGCGCCTCCCGGCACAATAGATTCTACAGTTGAGAATTGTTTGTAGACATAAACAGTTTTTGATTCGTTTGATTTAAATGACCAAATGAATAGCAT
>CAYSBE010000088.1:0-8333 GCA_964429245.1 uncultured Bifidobacteriaceae bacterium
TAAAATAAAAAACCTCTTAGTTTCCTAAGAGGTTTTTTGTGGAGGCTATAGGATTGTTTACTCCCGACCGCAGTCGGGGCGAACCTATGACCCTCCCGACCTGAGTCGGGATGCTCTGAACCAACTATAGGCCACCGATTAATCGTTTAATTTTAACAGAAGATTTCCAGGCTTTGATTTCTTTTTCGCGTCTGATTGCATCGGATTTGTTTTGAAAAGGCTCAGTATAAACTATTCTCCAATCGCCAACGCCACCCGTAAACCCCTTGTGATTGGAGTTGTGTTTTCTAAGTCTATCGTTTAAGTCATCAGCCGTATATCCAACATAAAATTTTGCTTTGGTATCGGAGTAAAGAATATACATTTGAATAGACATTGTGCAAGCAAAATAAAATAAAAAACCTCTTAGTTTCCTAAGAGGTTTTTTGTGGAGGCTATAGGATTCGAACCTATGACCCTCTGCTTGTAAGGCAGATGCTCTGAACCAACTGAGCTAAGCCTCCTTTTTTATAAGGGAGTGCAAAGATATTAATGAGCAGATAAATTGCAAGGAATAACAGAAAAAATATCCTATATACTAATAATCAATGTTTTGTATTGCTGTTCAAGTAATTTAAGTAATCCATATACGTTAATAACATATCAAATTGAGCATACTGCTGCTTCTTATATTTGATGCCATTCAAGATGAATAAGACAGCCAGAATCTTTTTTTACGTTATTGTTTTTATTACAATCACAATTGCCGGTTTAGCACTATGGGCATATTCTAGCCGCGATGAGATTAAACAATATGTATTATCAGAAATAAATAAGTCGTTGAAAACAAATATTAAAGTTGAAAGTATTCGAATTGAGTTATTTCGTCAATTTCCCAAAGTAGGACTAAACTTTAGTAAGGTGTGGGTGGAAGATGCGTTTAAAAGTAAAAAACCACTATTAGTTGCCGAGCATATTTACCTAGGATTCAACTTCTGGAATATGTTGAATCATAACTACAAAATACAACAAATAACCATTGAAGATGGGCAAGTAGATATATATTTTAACAAATCAGACCAACCCAATTTTGCCATATTTACCGAAGGAAGTGATACTTCAGATATGGTGCTAAATCTACAAAAAATTATTTTGAACAATATAGACCTTTCTTACAAAAGAACTTCGCAGAAACAATCGTTTGAACTCACGTTTATCAATCAGGATGCAAAGATTGAAATAGTAGATTCATTAACATTGGTTGATTTTAGAGGTAATACCCAAATAAATCATATAAAAACAGGAAATACCAAATGGGTGTCTAAAAAAAGTATGGATATTGAAGCATCCATTTCATTCAATTCCGCAACCCAAACTTTCAACTATGAAATTCCTACTTTAATACTCGGAAAGTTAAGTCTAAGCTTAAATGGCAACTATGTTTTTGGAAATAAATCGGATAATATTGATTTGAAAATAAGTACAAACAAAGTTGATATTCCCGCAATATTGAGTATACTACCCATTAAATCAGAAATACTTGATGAGTGGAATGGCGATGGCTATGTCAAAATTATGGGAACAATTAACGGGCCTATAAGTTCAAAACGAAATCCGGACATCGATATCAATTTTGATATCGAAAACGGTAGACTTATTAGGAAAAAAGACGATTTTACTTTAGATAAAATTAAAACTAAAGCAAACATTTCATTGAGCAGCCTCCAATCGATATTGCAATTTGAAACCCTCTCACTAAAAATGAATAAATCATCTGTGATGGGTAGCCTCATTATAAAAGATTTTACAAATCCTTATGTCGAAGCAAAGACAAGTATTAAAATGGATGCATCTGATTTTGCTGCTTTAATTGGTATTGCAAAGCACGAAGAAGTAACAGGAAATATTGAATCAGCTATTGAAGTGAAAGGACTATTAAGCGACCTGACAGACCCTGGCAGAATCTTACAATCAGATATCAAAGGCACAGCTACATGGGATTTGAAAAGCTTACATCCTGTATTTTCAAAAAATAAGATATTGGAATCAACAGCAAGCATCACTTTTGGAAGTTCAATTTCAATAACTTCAATGATTATTAAAACTACCACGGGAACATTGAATTGTAATGGCACCATCAACAATTTAACAGGATACATTTTTAAAGATAAAAGTCTTGATGCATATTTAAACTTATCAGCTGATTATTTAAATATAAACGATTGGAATTTTTCTTCAGGAAGTAGTAATGGAGATGAAAAAGTTAAGCCATATAAAATAGTTTTAAATTCAAAGGCGGACCGCTTTAAATATGATAAGATTGAAGCAAACGCAGTTCGTGCAATCGTATCGATTACACCAAATACAATTCAAATTCAATCTTTGGAAGCCAATGCTTTTGAAGGCAAAATTAGGGGAGAGGTAAGTGTATTGTTTGATAAAAAAGGATACACGATACAAAATAATTTTGTAGTAGACGGTGCCAATGTAAAGACCATGTTCAGTCAATGCAACAATTTTTATCAGGAGGAAATAAAGGACAATAATTTATCGGGTACCATATCGGGGAATTTGCAAATGGTTTCAAAATGGGATACCCTTTTTCAATGTGATTACCAAACATTGAACGCTTTACTTGAAGTTGAAGTAAAAGATGGCAACATTATCAATTATGAGCCCTTAAAAAACTTATCAAAATTTGCAGATATTGAAGATTTGAAAAACCTAAAAATTGCATCATTAAAAACAACTGTATTTATTAGAGACAACAAAATAGAGATTCCGGAAACAGATATAAATAATAATGCACTGAATTTAACAATCAGCGGTTCCTACAGGTTTGATGGGTATATGGATTACAGAATAAAGGTAAGGCTTTCGGAATTGTTGGTGAAAAAACGGAAGAATAAAATTGCATTAGAGTTTGAAGAAGAATTGGATGATAATAAAGGGATGTATGTTTACCTAGTCATGCAGGGAACAACTGATAATTTGAAAATATTTTATGATAAAGTATCCGTAAAGAAAAAAGTTAAACAAGATTTGCAATCAGAAAAAGAAACGATTAAAGAAACAATGAAAAAGGAGTTTTTGAAAGAAAAAGAACCGATAAAAGAAACAGAATCACAAGAAGTAGAATTTGAATTAGAATAAACATTTATGGAAAAAGAATTAGGCATTGGCTCAAGAGTTAAGCACCCAAATTACGGAAATGGTGTTGTTATAAATACGAAATCGAATCTTTATTCCATTGTATTTACAGACTATGGTCGAAAAGAGATGAGTAAAGACCAAAATCAACTTGAAATTATTGAATTGATAGAATCGCCTGATGATCTCATCAGCAGTGCCGATGTGGAGCGAAGTTTAATTCAAATATTGAAGCGATGGAGCGACATTCAAGAAGAAGTAAGTTTAGGTGCCAAATGGTTAGGAGGCAAGATGATTTTGCAGCCTGCAGATAGAAATGTACAAGGAAAGGAAATTCCTATTGAAACATTTTTTCATAAAATTGTCATGCTGCGCGACAGGTTGCGTGTTATGGAGCAGCGCATCAATGCACATGAAAAACTAACTGATGAAGATAAAGTGAATATGCAACAATACATTACCAGAATTTATGGGTCACTCACTTCGTTTAATATCCTATTCAAATTTCCACACGATCATTTTGTGGGAGAAAAGGGAAAGGAATAATAAATAAAACATTAGAAATCCAGCCTAAATCGTTCTTTTCGGTGTTGAATAAATTGAAGTGGATTTTCTGTCAATTTAAAGTTGTCGTTTCTAGTACGTAAAATGTCGTAAGCGTAGAATATAGCATTGCGTAACGATTTTTCAGAAGCTTCATTTTTGCCTGCAATATTATAAGCAGTTCCATGATCAGGCGAAGTACGTACAAATGGCAAGCCGGCAGTAAAATTTACACCATCATCAAATGACATGTATTTAAAAGGAATCAAGCCTTGGTCATGATACATTGCAAGTACGGCATCAAACATTTCAAATTGCGAGGTCCCAAAAAATCCGTCAGCAGCATATGGGCCGTATGCAATTATTCCTTCTTCGCGTGCTTTTGTCAATGCAGGTGCGATGATGTCTTTATCTTCATTGCCTAACAACCCATTGTCACCTGCATGCGGGTTTAATCCCAAAACGGCAATTTTAGGTTTGGTAATGCTAAAATCTTTTTCGAGCGATTTTTTCATGATGCGCAGTTTACGTAAAATTAGCTCCTCATTTATTTTCGATGAAATATCTTTTACCGCTACATGTCCTGTTACTAAACCAACTTTTATACGCTCTGAAATAAGCATCATCATAAAATCTTGGCTTCCGGCCTGTTGTGCCAGGTATTCTGTATGCCCTACAAATGGCTGCGAAGCGGTATGTACGTTGTGTTTATTTAAAGGTGCGGTAACCAATGCATGTATTTTGCCTTCTTTCCAATCTTTTGTAGCCATTTCCAAAGATTTGAATGCATACTTTCCGGTTACTTCAGTTGTTTCTCCCGGTTTTATCTCAACCTCTTCTTCCCAACAAACCACAATATTTGCTTTATTATGATGGATTTGCTCAATGTTTTTGGCAATATGTAATTGAAAATCATTGTATCCTAATAGCTTTTTCCAAAAGCTAATAGATTTGGGTGAGCCATAAACAACCGGAGTAAAAAACTGTGACATTCTGTTGTCATGCAATGTTTTGATAATTACCTCAATGCTTACGCCATTGATGTCTCCTTGTGTAATCCCAATTATTGGAAGTTTACTCATACTGTAAAATTATTTTATGCTGTTTTTTACAAAATCAAAAATAAGTCGAACACCTACACCCGTTCCGTTTTTACTGCGGTAACTATCCTGTGATGATATAAATGCAGGTCCGGCAATATCAAAATGCATCCAATTGTAATCCGTATATTTTTCAAGGAATTTACCTGCTGTAATGGCTCCTCCAATTGGGCCACCAATATTTTTCATATCTGCCAAATCACTTTTTATTAGTTTCTCGTATTCACTCCAAAAAGGAAATTCAACTAAGCGTTCGTATACATTGTTGCCACTATTTTTTAAATCTTCTTTTGTTTGCTCATTGGCAGTGCCCATGCACACAATGCCATAAGGGCCAATTGCTGCAGCAGCAGCTCCCGTTAACGTAGCAAAATCAAGAACCAATTGAGGTTTGTATTTTTTTGCATATGCCAATGCATCAGCCAGAATCATGCGACCTTCGGCATCTGTATTTAATACTTCCACCGTTTGTCCGTCATACATATGAATGACATCACCTGGTGTGTAGGCATTTTCACCTGGCCTATTATCAGTAGCAGGTACTAGTGCAATCACATAATATGGTAATTCTGCTTTTGCAATAGCATACATGGAAGCAGCTACAGCAGCCGCACCGGCCATATCACATTTCATGGTATCCATTGAATTTGGAGTAGGCTTAAGGCTTAATCCACCGGTATCGTATACTACACCTTTGCCTACAAGTACTAGCGGTTTTTTATTGAAATGCTTTTTGGGTTTCCATTCCATGATTGTAAATGTTGGAGGAGTTTGGCTGCCTTTATTTACTGCCAGTAGGCCTCCCATTTTTAGCGCCTCAATCTGTTTCTTATTTAACACCTCAACCGAAACTCCCGCTTTTTTACAAAAGTTTTTCATTTCATGAGCAAAAGTTACGGCATCAAGATGTGATTGAGGTTCATTTACCCAATCTCTTGCTTTTAATACAGCATCAGTTAGTATCTGCAATTCAGCAATTTCAGTTTTTGATATTTTACCCGAACATACCCTGATATGTTTAAGCGAATTGGGAGTTTGTTTACCGGTTTTATACTTTAAGAATTGATAATTTCCCAATGCGCACCCTTCAGCAGCATAGGTGAGTAAATGTTGATACGTTTCACTTGCAGAGAGTATATCTACTGATTCATATTTCTGTGAATTAATGGCAACTGCTGTTTTGCACCCTGCATCCCTCATGCTTTCGTGAAGTTGAAATGCTTTTTCTAGTTTTTCATCAACCAGTTGAATGATGGATAACCTACTAAAATGATTGACAGTAATAAATTTTTCATCTGCTTTTAATTTCTTCTCAATGTACTGAATTTCTGCAGTTGTAAATTCAAGTTTTTTCCAGTCCTGTTTTTTATCACATATAATCAGGCGGCTATTATTCTTATCAGTTTTTGAATGTAGTTCGATATGCATAGTATTTAATTTTTTTGCCATGCGAAAGTATGAAAAAATGAGGCATCACCTAAATGATTCTATTTGATGTTGAAAACGAGCAACACAACACCTACATTGCACCCTTAATTCAATATAATTAGGTTATATGCATCAAAAAGTACGTGCAAAAAAGCATTTAGGTCAGCATTTCTTAAATGATGAGCGAATCGCCTATAATATTGTTCAGGCTTTGTTGGATAATTGTACGTCAGGTGCTGTGCTTGAAATTGGACCGGGAATGGGCGTATTAACCAAGCATTTGTTGGAACATAGTCGTTTTAAAACATATGCGTTGGATGTAGATACTGAATCAATCAACTACCTTAAGTCTCATTATCCTGCACTAGAGGAAACCCTATTTGAAAAGGATTTCTTACAATGCGATTTAGCAAAATTGATACCAGGAGAGTTTTGTTTGATAGGGAATTTCCCCTACAATATTTCCTCGCAAATCGTATTCAAGATGCTCGAAAATAAAGAGCGAATCCCATTGATGGTAGGGATGTTTCAGAAAGAAGTAGCAGAGCGTATTGCAGCCCCCTCAGGAAATAAATCATATGGAATACTGTCGGTTTTGAGTCAGGCATTTTATGATGTTGAGTACCTGTTTACGGTGCATGAGGATGTTTTTATTCCACCACCCAAGGTGAAATCAGGAGTCATTAAAATGACAAAGAAAACCGATATAATTGGTGTAGACATCAAACTATTTTACAAGGTAGTAAAAACGGCTTTTAACCAACGTAGAAAAAAATTAAGAAATGCATTGCATGTATTTAATATAAATGATGCCATATTGCAATCAGCCGAATTTGCAGATAAAAGAGCTGAGCAATTATCAATAGCCAATTTTATAGAACTTACAAAATTAGTAGCCATACATGGAGAACATCACGATAGATAATGCATTCGTGAAGCAAATTAAACTGCTGCTTGAGCAAAACGCTGAAGAAGAGCTAAGGCATTTGCTTGATGCAATGTATGAACAAGATATTGCCGAATTGGTTGATAAATTGGGAATAGATGATGCAAGAGACATTATTTTGCTCATATCAAAAGATAAAATAATAAAAGTGTTGGTGGAGATGGAAGATACACTTCGAACCCAATTCTTGTCTGCATATGGGCCTTCTGAAATAGCCGATCGCTTCATACAGAATATGGATTCTGATGATGCAACATATGTACTCGGGCATTTTCCCAACAAACAAAAAGAGGAGGTCATTGCAAACCTTACTGATATTGAGTATGCATCCAGTTTGCTATCTCTTCTAAGCTACGATGATTATACTGCAGGTAGCCTAATGGCAGTTGAGCTTGTAAAAGCAAATGTAAATTGGACAGTGGGTCAGTGTATTGATGAAATACGCAGACAAGCAGAGAATGTAGACAATATATATGTAGTTTACGTGGTTGACCATTATGAAAGATTAAGTGGAATCATCACATTAAAAAATCTCATTCTTGCACAAAATAACGTAAAGCTGGAAGAAGTGATGAACCATAAGGTAATTTCCGTAACAACATCAACGGACTCGGAAGAGATTGCCAATATTTTTAAAAAGTACGATTTAGTAGTGTTGCCAGTAATCAATGCAATTGGGCAGTTGGTAGGCAGAATTACGGTTGATGATGTTGTAGAAGTAATTAAGGAAGAAGCTAAGGAAGATTATCAGTTGATGTCAGGAATTACTGAAGATGTGGACGCAACAGATAGGGTTTGGCTGCTTTCCCGTGCGCGTTTACCTTGGTTAATTATTGGCTTGGCCGGAGGAATTGGTTCTTCTAGGTTTATCGCACTTTACGAAGACCAGATTCAAATACATCCAGAAATGGCTTTTTTTATGCCACTTATTGCAGCAATGGGAGGAAATGCCGGAGTACAGTCTTCCGCAATTGTTGTGCAAGGATTGGCAAATAATACATTGGGTACAAAAAATATAGTGCCTAAAATATTTAAAGAGTTTCGTGTTTCGTTGCTTAATGCGCTCATTTGTTCGGTATTGATATTTACATACAATATCATGTTTTCAAATTCGCAGGACTTGGCTTTAACAGTTAGTTTAGCCTTATTTAGTGTCATTATTTTTGCCTCATTATTAGGAACATTTA
>CAYSBE010000088.1:8343-11148 GCA_964429245.1 uncultured Bifidobacteriaceae bacterium
AAGGTGGACCCGGCAATTGCAACAGGTCCTTTTATTACCACTACCAACGATTTGCTTGGACTTGCACTTTATTTTAGTATTGGCCGAATGCTATATTAGTGAAAGTGATGCAACCTTTTTACATAAAAATGCAAACTATTGAAGTAATACCTTAAAAGCATGAAGATATTAATTGCAGACGATGTGCACGACTACTTGACCAACGGATTGAAAACCCAAGGTCATGATGTACATTATCTCCCAATGATATCAAGAGATGAGATAATTAAATTATTACCCGACATTGAGGTACTGGTAATTCGCACAAAAACACAAGTAGATAAACAAGTTTTAGAAGCAGGAACTAATTTAAAACTGATTGCAAGGGCAGGAGCTGGTTTGGATAATATTGACATTACATTTTGCGAAAAACATCAAATCAAATATGTGCATGCAGGAGGAGCAAATGCCAACTCGGTAGGAGAGCATGCAGTAGGAATGCTACTTTCTTTATTACACAACCTGGCAAAATCTGATAAAGAAGTGAGGGCCGGTATATGGGATCGGAAGGGAAATACGGGAAATGAACTAAATGGCAAAACAATTGGAATTATCGGATATGGACATACAGGAACAGCATTTGCAAAATGTCTTTCCGGCTTTGGTGTGAAGGTGTTGGCATATGATAAATACCGAAAGCATTATGGTGATGATTTTGCCGATGAAGCTTCACTTGACTTTATTTATTTAAGTGCCGATGTCATTTCATTTCATGTGCCCCTTACGGATGAAACCAGGTATTATTTCAATCAGGAGTTTATTCATAATATGAAGAAACCATTCATTCTTTTAAACTTAAGCAGGGGTGAAATAGTGCAAACAAAAGCCTTAGTAGATGCACTGGAACATAAAAAAGTAATTTCAGCCGGATTAGATGTGTTGGAAAACGAGAGATTAGAAAGCCTAACAAAAGATGAACAAAACCTTTTCGAAAAGCTAATAAAGAGAAACAATTTGATACTTTCACCTCATGTTGGGGGGTGGTCGGTACAGTCTTATGAAAACATTTCAAAAGTTTTATTGCAAAAAATCAAAGAGTTAACTCCATTGTTAGCACATAGTTAAGCTTTAATTAAAAACACATTTTGAAATATGATTTTAAAATAATTTAATTTACAAACATTAATTTGATAAAAACTGTGCAGTTTTATATCCTTGTAATCCGTTCAAAGAGACAATTCTGCCATACATATAAAATCAATTGCGCATGAAAAAAATATACAGTTTGATGTTCGCCTTACTTGGCTTCTATGTTTTAGCCAATGCCCAGTC
The DNA here is from genome assembly GCA_964429245.1 of uncultured Bifidobacteriaceae bacterium. Classification (GTDB taxonomy): domain Bacteria; phylum Bacteroidota; class Bacteroidia; order UKL13-3; family UKL13-3; genus CAYSBE01. The sequence continues at coordinate 9,655 of CAYSBE010000088.1, forward strand.
TCAATTGGGTGAAATTAGGGGTAAAGTTATTGACTCAAAAACCAAAAAGCCACTTGAATATGCAAGTGTTACCATTGAATTGAATGGGAATGTTCGATCTACAACGCTAACAGATGATGACGGTAATTTTATCGTTAAGACACTTCAGCCGGGAGATTATACAATTAAAGTAACCTATACAGGTTATGTAAATGCAGTAGTCAGTGGTGTTGACGTAATCAGTGACCAGATTACTTTTCAAAATATTTCAATGCAACAAAAAGAAGAAGGAAAAGTATTGGACGAGGTCGTTATCAAACGTAGAAAGCCACTCGTTGATCCGGAAGGAAAAGGTGGAGCTACCGTTAATGCAGCTCAAATCATGGCATTGCCTCAGCGTAACGTAAACATGGTGGCCAATACGGTAGCAGGAGTAGATGCCAGAGCAGGAGGAACACCAAATATTCGTGGAGCACGAGCTGATGGAACTGCATATTACATTGACGGGGTGCGTGTACAAGGTGGAGCAAGTGTCAATATTCCTCAAAATGCTATTGATCAAATTCAAATTATTACCGGTGGAACGCCAGCACAATATGGCGACTTTACCGGAGGTGCCATTGCCATTAATACCAAAGCTCCTTCAAGAAATTGGAACAGAGGCTTTGAATACATTACAGCTTCTCCTTTCAACGGTTATTTAGACAATACTCAGTACAATGAACTTCAAATGTTTGTTTCTGGTCCAATGAAGATATTTAACAAAGGCAGAGGTGAACAAGAACGTATATTAGGATTCTCATTGTCTGCAAGTGGTGTGTACGTTTTAGATGATCGACCTTCCGCAGTTGATTTATACAAAGTAAATGATGCAAAACTAAAGGAGTTAAAAGAAAATCCACTCGTTCAACAGCAAGGTGGAGGATTTGTTCCAGCAGGAGAGTATCTTTTAAATTCGGATTTAACTAGAGTAGATTACAGACAAAATGCATCAAATTATAATATTTTACTTCAAGGAAACTTTACTTATCAAGCTAGTAAGAATATATTTATAAGAGTAGGCTATCAAGGTACTATGTTACGTGAACGAAACTTCAACTATGCGAATTCGTTAACTAATTCTGATCTAAATTCGTTTATTAAAGACAACACATTCAGAACTTATCTTCAATTCACCCAAGCATTTTCCCCTAAAAAAGGTGAAGATGGAAAAACCAAGCCTCAAACCGTTACCAATGCATATTACACGGTACGTGCTTCTTATGAGGTAAGGCATAGAGAAACCATGGATGCAGAGTTTGGCACCGATTTCTTCAACTATGGATTTTTAGGCACATTTACCAATTACAGTACACCCGTATATCAGCGCGTTACCAAACAATTTGGTGACTCTGCGGATGTTTACTATTTAGATGGTACCGGTCAAGAAATAAGACTGAGTTCCACTTATGCAAGACAAGTAGGAACTTTTGATACCTTACTTACCTTTCAGCAAGCTGATTACAATCGTACTAG
>CAYSBE010000089.1:0-11039 GCA_964429245.1 uncultured Bifidobacteriaceae bacterium
AACCGATAAAATGTATCTCGTAAGGTGTATCACACCCGTGATACGTGTTGATGATGCTAAAAAATAACTTCTTTAGTCATTATGTTACCTGCCCTATTAAATTCTACAGTTGTTCGGTCACCTTTTTTAAATGCTGCCAAGGCCTTCATATAATCCTGCATGGTATCAATCGAAAAATTTCCAAGCTTTAAAATACAATCCCCTTTTTGAATACCTGCAACAGCAGCAGGCTTATCAGGTGTTACTCCATCAACCTTTACCCCTTTGCCTTCATACATGTAGTCGGGCATAATTCCCAATGTAACTTTAAAGCTAACCCGTGCAGTGGTATCTTCTTTTGTTCTTACAAATGTAAGTGCTGGGGCAGCACTTAATTTTTCAGTCAGTAAATAAATATGTTTAACTATTTTGAACATGCCATCATAGTTTATCTTTTCTTCGTCATCTGAAGGTTTGTGATAATCATAATGCGTTCCGGTGAAATAGTGTAATACGGGAATACTGTCATTATAGAAAGAAGTATGATCGCTTGCACCTGTTCCTGATTCAGTATACTTAAATTTTAGCGAATCAATGGTTATTGTTCCTAGTAGTGAATTCCATTCTTTTGATGTTCCGGTGCCGTTTATGCCTAGTGTATATTTTTGCTCATCAAGCCTGCCTACCATGTCCATATTTATCATGGCCAATACATGCTTCATTTCAACAGTGGGATGTTTTACAAAATAGTTTGACCCAAGCAAACCTTCTTCTTCTCCACTAAATGCGATGAAACAATAATTCAGGTTTTTTGATCCATACTTACTTAACAATTCAGCAAGGGTAATCAAAGCCGTAGTTCCACTTGCATTATCATCTGCACCGTTATGTATTTGTTGTACCTCATTTGCATCCGGTCGCCAAGTAGAATTTCCAAACTCATCATAACCCAAGTGGTCGTAATGTGCACCGATAACAACAGTTTTTTGTGCTTTATTATCTATATATCCCACAACATTGTGTCCAACTATTTCAACTTCATTTGCACGAATATCCAGCAATAGTTCTGCTCGATCAAACAGGTCTGTTTCTGATTGGGTAATCATATGCATCACCGGGATATTTCGGATTTGATTTTTTTGAACATATTTTTTGTATCGGGGTCCTACTGCGCTTGTATCAACATGTAACACAAGTACACCAATTGCTCCACGAGCGATTGCCGTATCTACTTTTGCTTCCAATGATGAGGCTGCGGCAACTGCAGAGTGAATAGAGAACGTTGATGAAGGATATCCTGATTGGAAGACCACTATTTTCCCTTTTACCGTTTTTCCTGCGTAATCATCCATAGATCCATCTCCTGATATGATACCGTAACCCATAAAAACTGTTTTCGCTTTTGCTTTACCCGGCCCACTTACCGATGCAGGAAATAGCTTGGGATGACTTCCCTTAAAAATAATTGTTTTTCCACCTTTCTTCAATTCAAAATAGGTTCCTTCGGTATATACACTAAATCGTTTTATAGTAAATGGTTGCAAATATTTCTGTTCGCCTTTAGGTTGCACATTATGCTGTTGAAACTTCTGTGAAATATAAGTGTATGCCATTTTCTCACCGGGCGAACCAACAAGCCTTCCTTGTAATGAGTCATTTGACAGTAACATCATTGCCGTTTTCATTTCGGGTTGCAGCTGCTCAAATGTAAAAGGCACTTGCTGTGCTGAAACAGATATAAAAACGATGTTAAATAAAATTGAAGGAATAAAGTATTTCATAAATATTTTTTAATAATACAATAAATGCAAATGATGAAAATACAATTTTGATAACTCTTGCCGGTGTATTGTGTGAAAGTATCACACCCTTTTTTGCAAAAATAAAGGATGATGCAAGCATAGGAACAACCAGCGGAAATACTATATATCCCATCTGCATATCAGATACATGCATGGATGGTTCGCGATTCAGGTTAAAAACAGTAACAGCAACAGCCAATACCGGGATAACTCCGTTTGATATAGAAATGGCTTTTTTCATGGGCTGCTTCAGCACTTCAACAATAGCAGGCGTAAGTATTACACCACCACCTAGCCCGGAAAGTGCCGATATTACTCCTGTAAAAAAACCGGCTATACTGTAGTAATGCATTTTTGATTCTTTGTCATCTACAACAGAACTGTTGCGTGTTACAAAAATCCTGATGAGTATAAACAACAAAAATGAGCTGAATACAAAATTGAACGCTATTTTGGAGTACCATGTACCAATAGAAATAAACCAAGTAACCAATACCACTCCAATAGCTGCAGGTATAGCTGCCAGTAAAATCTGTTTCGGAAAAAAATTACGCAACTTATATTGATTATACAAAGAAATAAGTCCGGCAAAAATGATTGTAAATAAAGAGTTGGCTAAAATAGCCTTTACCAATTCTTCATCACGATAACCCATTTTCCATAAAAAATAATCGAGAATAGGTACATAGATAATTCCTCCGCCAACTCCCAGGAAGCCTGCCAAAAAAGAACCAAGACTACCTAATCCAAGAAGCAATAAATAATCAACAAGTGATAAGGTTATCATTTTACTTGTTCAAAAGTGAAGAATAGCGAGTGGGCTCAGCAAACAATTTCATTGCTGCCTGAATATCTTCATCTGTTTTAAATGTGGCTTCATATCTTGCCCGTTGCAAATAGTATCGCTTTGCGATTTCTTCTTGCAACAATTCCATTATTTCTAATTTACTTTTATCAATATCTGCTTGCTTATCATGATTGAGTTGTTGTTTGAGTTGCTCATAAGATGATTTGATGGCTTCGAAATATTTTTCATCCTCTGCTTTTGTTTTTAAATCTTCCAATGCTTTTTCACTGTTCGTAGTATAGCCATAATCTTTACCCGCAAGATATTTTTTAAAATCTTCAAAGTCGGCATCTGTAAACACATATTCTTTTGCAGGTGCTATAGAAGGATGGGTGCTGCGATAATAGGTTGCATAATCAAAGATGAGTTGCTTGGTGATTAAGCTTTGGGTAATTTTAGCATAAAGGCCTTGTTCTATTTTTATCTCTGGCTCCACTCCTGCACCATCATATACTTTTCGTCCGTTGCGTGTCTTAAATTCTTTTCTAAGTGAGTCGGGTACACTTTCTGCTAACCCCTCTTCATTTTTATGCGAATAATCAAGAGCCTGAATACATCTTCCGGATGGTGTATAATATTTTGCTGTAGTAAGCTTGAGTTGTGCATTATAGGTTAGCGGACGGGTGCTTTGAACCAATCCTTTACCAAACGTACGTGTTCCAATAATCACCGCGCGATCCAAATCTTGCAACGTACCGGAGACAATTTCACTGGCTGATGCAGAACCTCTATTGGTAAGAACCACCAACGGTATTTCGGTATCTTCGGGCTTGTTTAATGTCTTATAGGATTTATCCCATTCTTTCACTTTGCCTTTGGTACTCACCACTTCTTGTCCTTGTGGTATAAATACATTTACTACATTTACGGCTTCATGCAAAAGTCCACCCGGATTGCCGCGCACATCCAATACGACAGATTGAATATTATAATTTTGCTTTAATTGTATCAATGCATCTCTCACTTCTTTTCCGGCATCATTGGTAAAAGATTGAAGCCTGATATACCCTGTTTTATTTTCTATGATTCCATAATACGGTACATTCTTAACTTTTACTTCTTCTCGAGTAAGCTCTTTCATCAATTCGCCTTCGCCTTCGCGGCTAATTTTCAATTTTACTTTACTACCGGGTTGGCCTTTCAGTAATTTACTGATATCGGAAGTCGTTTTCCCTTTGGTGGATTTTCCTTCAATTTCAATAATGACATCTCCTGCTCGCAGATCTGCTTTGTGTGCGGGGTAGTTTTCATATGGTTCCAATATTGCAATGTAGTCGCCTTTTTGGCCAACCTGCGCACCAATGCCTCCATATTGTCCGGTCATTTGAAAGCGAAAGTCCTCTGCTTCAGATTCAGAAATATAATTGGTATAGGGATCCAACGTTTTGAGCATTTCATCAATGCCTTTTTTCATCATTTTCCCCGGATCTACATCATCCACATAATAGGTATTCAACTCTCTGAAAACGGTTGCAAAAATTTCCAGGTTTTTGGATACTTCAAAGTAGTTGGTTGCAGTTGGCGTAAATGAAATTAAGGTAAAACCTGCGATAAGGATAACCAAGTAATACCAACGGATTTTTTCAATAAAGCGCTTCATTTAAAATGGATAAATTATGTGGTGAATATAAAATAATTTGAGGTAAAGGAATGGGCAAATACTTCGAAAAAGTGATTATTTTACAGGATCATAACCACTTCCTCCCCACGGATGACATCTTGAAATTCGCTTTAGTCCCATCCACATGCCTTTCAAAGGTCCGTATTTTCGGATGGCATCAATAGCATATTGTGAGCAACTAGGGGTATATCGGCATGAATTTGGCAATAAAGGTGAAAGAAAGTATTGATAAAATTTCACCAATAGCACAAATGGATAACTAATGATTCGCTTAAGCATGTGTAATAAGTTCGTGAAATGCTGAAATGAATAATGGCTCTAGTTCACCGGGCTTAATCATCACCTTGCCTGTGTAAGCAATTTGCAAAATCCATTTCTTATCGGCAAGTTTTTCGTACAACTCGTGTTTATTCAACCGATATAATTCCCTAAGCTGCCGTTTTACCTTATTACGTGAATGGGCTTTGGGAAAGTTTTTTTTTGCTACAATAAAAATGACTTGCACTGGATAGATACCGTCATGATTTGCTTCAACCCATGAAAAACGAAAAGGAAACCTGTTTAGATAACGGTTTCCTTTTTCAAATAATTTTGAGATAAGTATTTTGCTACAAAGCCTTTCCGTTTTGTGAAAAGTAAAGGCGGTCATATGTACCAAATTATTTTCCGTGGCGTCTTTCGTCAGACACGGTCAATCTTTTGCGACCTTTTGCTCTGCGTGAAGCAATAACCTTACGACCTGATTCAGTGGCCATTCTTTCTCTGAATCCATGCTTATTTTTTCTTTTACGCACGGAAGGTTGGTATGTTCTTTTTGTCATGACGCTATTTTTTTAAAAGGATGGCAAAAGTAAGGCAGGTTTATCAATAAAAAAAGTTTTTTGCCAAAATCTACATAAAAAAAGAGTGCTTATTGCTAAGCACTCTTTTAATTCATTGAAAAGAATTCAATTAGTGAGCTGGAGCAGCTTCTACAGCAGCAGCAGTTGTATCAACTGTAGCTGTTGAATCAGTCATTGTAGCTTCCATAGCAGCTAAAGCATCAGCTTCTTTAGTAGCAGCTTCGATTGAATCTTGAATACGTTTTTCTTCTGCTTTACGTTTTTCTTCAGCTGAAGGACCGCAAGCGATTACTGCTAACATTGAAGCAGCAGCAAGGATTGATAATACTTTTTTCATTGTGTTGTAAATTAATTTTTATTGATAAACGGGTGCAAATATAGTACGAATGACAAATAAACCAATATTTATTTCTTTCGCATGTAGATAACTATTGGAACTCCATGAAAATCAAAGCTTTCCCTAATCTTATTTTCCAGGTATCGCTTATAGCTTTCGTTCACATACTGAGGCAGATTACAGAAAAACGCAAATTTCGGATTGCTTCCGGGTAGCTGCATAATAAACTTGATTCTCACATATTTACCTTTAATTGCCGGAGGCGGATAATGTTCAATAAAGGGCAAAATAACATCGTTTAGCTTATGTGTAGGAATGCGTCTCTTCTTGTTCTCAATTACTTTCATGGCCAGTTCTACTGCCTTAAAAATGCGTTGCTTTTCTAATGCAGAAATAAACAGAATAGGCACATCATCAAATGGTTGTAATTTTTCCCGAATGATTTTTTCAAATTCAAGCGAGGTTTTAGTGTCTTTTTCTACGAGGTCCCACTTATTCACAAGTATTACCAATCCTTTGCCATTTCGGATAGCCAAATGAACCAAATTCATATCTTGAGAATCAATGCCTATGGTAGCATCTATCATGAGTATGGCCACATCACAATCTTCGAGCGAACGAACTGAACGCATAACAGAATAGAACTCGATATCCTCTTTTACCTTTGCTTTTTTCCTTATTCCTGCTGTATCAACCAATACAAAGTGATGCCCGTATGCATTGTATTCTGTATGAATGGCATCCCTGGTTGTACCTGCTATTTCGGTAACAATATTTCGTTGGTATCCCAATAATGCGTTCACGAAAGATGACTTTCCAACATTTGGCCTTCCTACTACCGCAACTTTAGGCAGCACATCTTTATTTCGGCTTGTTGTCTCAATGCTATCTGCATCATCTTCTTCATATTCTTTGTTATCATCTTCAAGAATATAGTCGTCATCTTCGGGCAAAAACTCGGTTATGCGATCCAATAACTCCCCTGTACCAGAGCCAGACATAGATGAAACGTTGAACATTTCTTCAAATCCTAATCCGTAAAATTCGGCCGCTTCAAATTGTCGCTCACTGTTATCAACCTTGTTTACAACAACCAACACAGGTTTTTTACTTCTTCTAAGTAAATTTGCACTTGCTTTGTCCAAATCCGTTATTCCACTGGATACATCTACCATAAATACAATAATATCTGCCTCTTCTATAGCTATTTTTACCTGATTGGCAATTTCATACTCAAAAATATCTGCTGAGTTTGGAACAAACCCGCCTGTATCAATAATTGTAAATGTTTTTCCATTCCACTCAGCTTTTCCATAATGCCTGTCACGTGTTACTCCGCTTACATCATCCACAATGGCTTGGCGCGATCCGGTAAGTCTGTTAAAAAGTGTTGACTTACCTACGTTTGGTCTGCCTACAATGGCTACTATTTTTCCCATAAATTTTTATTCTGATTTGTACCCGAATTGTTTTAACAATGAATCATTGTCTCTCCAATTTTCTTTAATCCTTACATAGGTTTGCAGGAAAACCTGTTTCCCAAAAAATCGTTCCATATCTCTTCTAGATGCAACTCCAACACTTTTAATTGCAATACCTCCTTTGCCAATCATTATTTGCCTTTGGCTTTCACGCATCACATAAATTTCGGCTGCTATTCTTATGATATTAGGTTCTTCTTTAAATTCAGTAACCACTACTTGCACAGCATAAGGAATTTCTTCTTTGTAACGCATCATGATTTTCTCACGAATAATCTCTGAAGCAATAAAGCGCTCAGATTTATCTGTAAGTTGATCTTCGGGATAAAATGGCGGTGCCACAGGCAAATGTTTCAATATAACCTCTACCAATTCTTTAATATTGAACTTAGTTAATGCAGATACCGGCATAATTTGAGCTTCGGGTAAAATTTTATTCCAAGCTTCTACTTCATTTTTTAATGCTTCATCACCGGTTAGTAAATCAATTTTATTGACAATTACGATGAGTGGGGTTTTTATCAATTGAAGTTTAGCAATTAAATCAGCATCGGTTTTGGCATCTTCATCTGCGCTTGATATAAATAGTACCACATCTGCATCTTGCAAACTTTCGTTTACAAACTGCATCATATTTCCATGTAATTTGTATTTGGGTTGAATAATACCGGGTGTATCTGAAAATACTATTTGGTATTCAGGTTTTGAAAGGATACCCATGATACGATGACGGGTAGTTTGTACTTTGGGTGTAATGATGGAAAGTTTCTCTCCAACCAATGCATTCATCAAGGTAGACTTCCCTACATTTGGTTTTCCAATAATACTAACAAAGCCTGATTTGTGATTTGAATCTGCCAATTTATTAACTTTTTGAACTGGCAAAGGTAGTTAAAAAAATGAGGAGCCCATTTTCTGGCTAAGAAAAGCGCTATAATTCAGCAATAACTGTGCAACCGCCTTTAACTTTCTGATTCAACTCCACCTTAATTTTTGAGTCGAGAGGCAACAACAAATCAACGCGTGAGCCGAACTTTATAAAACCCATTTCTGTCGCTTGGTTTACTTGTTGCCCTTCTTTTACATACCACACAATTCGTTTGGCCAATGCTCCTGCAATTTGCTTAAACAGTATCTCTTTTTTTGATGATGTTTCGATTACAGTGGTGGTACGCTCATTCTCGGTAGATGACTTTGGGTGCCATGCTACTAAATATTTTCCTTTGTGGTATTTAAAATATTTTACCAATCCTCCTGCCGGATTTCTGTTTACATGCACATTAAATGGGCTCATAAAAACAGAAACCTGTATGCGTTTATCTGTGAAATATTCATCTGCTTCTACTTCCTCTATAACTACTACTTTTCCATCGGCAGGTGAAATCACAAGGTTGTCACCAAGTGTTGGAGTAATCGATGGGTTTCGAAAGAACTGTAGAATGATTATAAGAAAAACAATAGAAACAAACAAAAGTAAATTCTGAACGAGTAATTGTTCAGGTAAAAGCCACATAACAACTCCATTGATTGCAAACAGCAAAACAAGTGTGATAAATATAGTTGCTTTACCTTCTTTATGTAACATGAGTGATTGATTAATTTATACGATAAACACCAGCCAAATATGGCTGGTGCTTAAAATCATTTTTGAATTATAATCCGAACTTTCCTCGCATGGTTTCTACTTCAGCCACACGTTTGATTGCCACAACATATGCAGCAATACGCATAGGAATATTGAATTGCTGTGCAGCTGCATACACGCTTTCGAATGCGGTTTTCATTACACGGTCTGCACGTCTGTATACACGCTCTTCTGTCCAATAATAACCTAAGCGGTTTTGTACCCACTCAAAATAACTTACCGTCACACCGCCTGCATTGGCAAGAATATCCGGCACAACCATCACACCTTTTTTATTCAAAATGTCATCCGCACTAGCTGATGTTGGGCCATTGGCACCTTCAACAATTAATTTGGCTTTGATGCGGTCTGCATTTTCTTCGGTAATCTGATCTTCCATGGCAGCAGGAACCAACACTGTTACATCAAGTTCAAGTAATTCAGCATTGGTAATTTTATTACCATCCTTAAATCCTTCCAAAGTACCATTGTTGCCATCACGGAATTTAATTGCTGCCTCAATATTTATTCCTTCGGGATTATAATATGCGCCTGAAACATCAGATATCGCAACAATTTTTAACCCTTGCATTTCAAGCAACTTTGCTGATATGGAGCCAACGTTTCCAAATCCTTGAACTGCACAAGTAGTGCCAACAGGATTAATTCCCATTTTTATAAGAGCTGCACGTGTAGATACCATTACCCCTCTTCCTGTTGCTTCCACACGCCCAAGCGATCCGCCTAATACAATTGGTTTACCGGTAACTACTGCTGGTTGAGAACATCCTTTTAGCTTAGAGTATTCATCCATTAACCATGCCATTTCTTGTGGTCCTGTTCCCATATCAGGGGCGGGTATATCTTTATCTGGCCCGAATACATCTACCATTAAGTCCGTATAAGAGCGGGTCAATCTTTCTAATTCGCCTTTGCTCATTGAGCGCGGATTACATTTAACGCCACCTTTACCACCACCATAAGGAATACCTACAACAGCGCACTTCCACGTCATCCATGCAGCAAGTGCTTTCACTTCATCCAGATTTACATCAAGTGAATAGCGAATTCCGCCTTTTGAAGGCCCAAGATTTGCATTGTGTACTACGCGAAATCCCTCAAAAACCTGCACTTTCCCATCATCCATCGTAACAGGAATATTTACGATAACGGCTTTTTGTGGGGCTATTAAAACATTATAATCGCTTTCGTCCAAGCCTAAAATTTTTGCAGCGATATCAAATCGCCTTTTCATTGACTCAAATGGATTCTCTGAGCCATGTTTAATAATATTGTCTGCTGGCATAAATTAAGTTAAAGTGTGGCAAATGTATGAATTGGAAAGTGATTTCAAAACTGATTGATATCACTGCTGTTTTTTCTTTATTGTGCTACTGAAAATCGAACCAGTTTTTTAAAAGCATTTATTCTGTCACTCATCTCTGTTTCGGTTAGGTTCATAAGCCTTTCTGTGCCAAATTTTTCTACGCAAAACGAAGCCATTGCTGAGCCATAAATAATGGCATTCTTCATGTTTTCAAATGATACATCTTTAGTTTTTGCAATATATCCAATAAAGCCTCCAGCAAAGGTGTCACCGGCTCCTGTTGGATCAAATACTTCTTCTAATGGCAATGCAGGCGCAAAGAAAACCTCTTTTCCATGAAACAATAATGCCCCATTCTCTCCTTTTTTGATGATGAGGTATTTTGGACCCATCTCTTGAATTTTAGATGCTGCTTTTACAAGCGAGTATTCGCCAGAAAGCTGACGAGCTTCTTCATCATTGATTGTTAATACATCAACCATTTTCAAAGTTGCTTTCAAATCATCTAGTGCCACTTCCATCCAAAAATTCATGGTATCTAATACCACCAACTTAGGTCTATTCGTTAAGCGATTTAACACTGTCATTTGCACTTGTGGCGTTAGGTTACCTAACATAAGGTATTCGCAATCCTGATAAGATTCGGGTATAATCGGATCAAAATCTCCAAGCACGTTCAACTCTGTTACCAATGTATCGCGGCTGTTCATGTCATTGTGGTATTTTCCTGACCAAAAGAAAGATTTTTGACCTTCCTTTATCTGAAGTCCTTCGGTATTTACACCTTTACCCTTTAGGGTATCAATAAATTCAACCGGAAAATCTTCTCCAACAACAGCTACCAACTTTGTATTTTGTGTGAAATATGATGATGCAAGGGCAATATATGATGCCGCACCACCAATTATTTTGTCTGTTTTTCCGAATGGCGTTTCAATGGCATCAAAGGCCACACTGCCTACTATTACTAAACTCATAGATTTATTTTAAAAAAATTGCGGACAAATATTGCGTAATTAATTCTCAAAACCTATTATTGCATCCCTTTTTAAGGAAACTCCTTGGTAGCTCAGCTGGTTAGAGCACATGACTGTTAATCATGGGGTCGCTGGTTCGAGCCCAGCCCGGGGAGCTTAATTTAAAGACCGCAGTCCGCGGTCTTTTTTTATTTAATTTTAT
>CAYSBE010000090.1:0-8603 GCA_964429245.1 uncultured Bifidobacteriaceae bacterium
GGGCAATGATGGGAATTTGGATACCCATTTTCCTGATTTCTTTACTTGCTTTGATTCCATCCAAAACCGGCATGTGCAAGTCCATCAGGATGACATTGAAATGGGGATCGGTTTTTAATTTATCAATAGCCAATTGACCATTTACAGCAGTTTCAACTTCGCAGTCCCATTTGGTTAAAATTTGTTTAGCCACAAGTACATTTACGGGGGTGTCTTCAACCAGTAAAATATGCATACCTTTAAATGATGCTACCTCTATTGGCGCGGCAGACGGTGTTTGTTTGTTTTCGTTAATTACAATGGGCAGCTTGAGTGTAAAATTAAAGGTTGAGCCCTCATCTTTTTTGCTGATGAGTTCAAATTTGCTGTTCATCATTTCCAGTATTTTACGGCTTATGGCCAATCCCAAGCCACTGCCTCCATGTGTGGTACTGATATCATAATTTTCCTGACGAAAAGCCTGAAAAATATTTTCTTTCATCGAGGAGTCAATCCCAATGCCGGTATCGGAGACATAAAATTTCAGGGTTACATCTGTTTGTGTTTTTTGCAATACAGATGTACCAATAGTAACAGTTCCTTTCGGGGTAAATTTTATGGCATTCGATAACAAATTAGATAAAACCTGCATGATACGTGTCTTATCTATCATCACTTTTTTGTCTAAGGAATCAATTTTCGTTACCAATGTTAATTCTTTCTCGACAGCCTGATTGGAGTAGATGCTGTAAACCTCATGTATCATTTCGGCAATATCTGTGGGTTTATTCAGAAGGTCCATTTTGCCGGCTTCTATTTTCGTGAAGTCAAGGGTATTGTTTAGCAAACGCATTAAATTTTGTGCAGAGTTTTTAAGCACATTGAGGTTTACTTTTTCAGTTTCTTTGTCATTGCCACCCATCAGCATCAACTCAGTAATGCCAATTACTGCATTCATTGGTGTACGAATTTCATGGCTCATAGCAGAAAGGAATTTGCTTTTTGCAATGGATGCATCTTCGGCCAGATTTTTTGCATTGGTTAATTCTTCCCGCACCCGTTTGAGTTCGGTAATATCGCGTACAACCCCATCATACATCTTGTTGCCTTCTGCATCTATATATACACTTGTGGTGAGTAATCCCCAAAATTTGCTGCCGTTTTTTCGTTTAAATTCTACCTCAAAATTTTGGATGATTCCATTCTTTTTAAGTTGATCAATGATGAATTTACGGTCAATTTCATTGGCATACATTTCAGCAGGTTCAATATTCATCATTTCTGATTCTGATGCGTAGCCAAAAAGATTAGCATTGGCTCGGTTTACATAAATCAGCTTGTCTAATTCAGCGTGGGTCCTGCAAATACCTACATCAATATTTTGGTTGATGGATTTTATGAAATCTTGGCTCTTTTTTAGTCGGTCTTCTTCTTTTAGCAACAACCTTTTAGCTCTCAAATACTGGTTGATAAGGATATTGAATATTCCAAACGAAGCAATGATTCCCAACACCACATTGAAGTAACTAGAGATTTCGAGGTGAATGGGATTGGATAGCAGAAAAGCCCACCGTGGTGTTAGGCCTTCAATATTCACTGCAACAATACACAACAACGTTACGGTGGTAACTGCATAGCGCAAATTTTTATGTTTTAAGTCGATAAAACATGTGCACAGAGCAACAAAGGAATATAAAAAATAAATGTGCGGGTAGGTCCCATAATGCCTGTATCAAACAACAGCAATAGCATATTGGCAACGGTAATAAAAACCACAGCGGCACTAACCATTTTTTCATGCTGAATCAGCAGGGCATTTAACAATAGAACCCCAACAGAAATTAAAAATGTAATATTTAGTTCCGCATGCAATGAATACCATTTAGTAAAAAGATAGAATAACAAGCATACGAATCCCTCCAAGATTAAATTGCTGTAATATCTTTTTCGAACGGTTCATGCTTTACTGTTGGTTCTCTTTTTCAATTTCGGAGGTTTGCCAAAATTCATTTTGCTTGTAATACAATTTGGTATCAATGATACGCAAAGGCGAAGGTATATTATTTTCATACAACATACCCGTACCAAGTCCCTGCGGAATGGCTAACTCATATGTGCTGCACCACTGTGCAATAGCATTGAGTCCGATATTGCTTTCAAGTGCAGAAGTTGCCCACCAGCATACAGCTTGTTGTTGTGCCTTATGTATCCATTTATCAGCAGCTTTTAACCCACCAAGCAATGTGGGTTTTAATACAATATAGTGGGGTTGTATTTTCTGTAAAAGCATACCCATTTTATCTGGTTCAACACCAATTAGTTCTTCATCCAATGCAATATGGATGTGCGACTTGGCACAAATTTCAGCCATCAACTCAACTTGATTCGCTTTTATAGGCTGTTCCATTGAATGGATGTCGAATCGTTTTAGTTCAGCTAGTTTTTTTAAGGCATCATCAGCTGTAAATGCACCATTGGCATCTAACCTAATTTCCAGTTTGAATGCGTTTGCATAGTTGCGAACTTGTTCCAGCATCCTGCATTCTTCATCAAAGTCGAGCGCTCCGATTTTAAATTTTAGGCAACTATATCCATCCGATATTTTTTTGGAGGCCGATTCAAGCATCTTTTCCTTACTGTCCATCCAAATTAGCCCATTTATATCAATTCCTTTTTGGCCGTTATAAAATGCTGTATCAAAAAGTTTAAAAGGTTTTTCATTTTTAAGCGCAAGCAATGCGGTTTCAAAAGCAAAGGCTACAGAAGGGAAATGGGTGTGGTCAATTTTTTCAGCAGGAAATCCATCATTTATTAATGTGCAACATTGAGTCAGGTGTGTTTCAATCTGCTCAATAGGGTCAATACTTAAACCGGGTAGTGGTGCGGCTTCTCCCCATGCGTATCTGCCTTGATAGTTGATGCGTATGAAATATACCGTATGGGTATGCATTTCTCCCCGCGAAGTTCGTGCAGGGTTGTAAAATCGTAGCTGGTGTTTGAAATATGCGCACTTCATTTACTTACCAATTCAATATTTCTATACTTTCAAAAAGATTACAAAGCATAAGAGAGAAAGTAAGAAACAACACGCCAAGCGACAAGTTTTTTAAGTATTGATTATACAAAGGTCCGGGTTCGTTTTTTACTACATCACGCATTTGTTTAAATATAGGTATGGAAGCAACCAACGGAATAAAGCCAATCCAACCATAACTGATGAGGGTGTATGTGCACATCGTTACTACACCACCCATTATCAAAAATACATGGTATTGTTTCGTACGTTGAATACCCCATTTCACTGCAAGTGTAATCTTTCCTGACGCTTTATCATTTTCAATATCCCGGATATTATTTGTGTTTAACACGGCAGTACTTAGCATGCCAATAGCCACAGCAGGTAAAAAGGCTAAGCCATCTTCATCCAGTTGAAACGCCATTTGGGTATGCAGCAGATACACGCCCAGTACAGATACAATTCCAAAGAATATAAAAACGGCAATGTCTCCTTTTCCTGAGTATCCGTAGGCATGTTTTCCGACAGTATAATATATAGCGGCAAGTATTGCCAAAATCCCAATTCCAAAGAATGCAACAAAAGAAAGTGACACGCCACCGGGAAATGAAATATTTAGCAGCCGTATTCCTGAAAGTAAGCTAAGTAGCACAAACACGCCAATCATTTTTTGCATGGCGCTTTTTGTTATCACACCACTTTGCAATGCCCTTTTATTTCCGATGCGGTTTTCATTATCAGTGCCTTTAACAAAATCGCCATAATCATTTGCCAGGTTTGAAAGTATTTGTAAAAACACTGCGGTGATCATTGCCCAAATCATGATACCGGCATTATAATTTTGCAAGTGCTCAGCTACCATTGAGCCACAAATAATACCTGAAATGGCAAGGGGCAAGGTGCGAAGTCGGAATGCAGATAGCCAGTGTTTAAGCATGTATAGGTTTAGCGATTTTTAAGCCAAAACTCAGGATTCTCTTTCTTATCCATATTCCAAATTTCAAAATGAACCTCGGTTGCATTTTCTTCTTCATCGGTCATCACTACACCAATAACATCTTTTATATTTACTTCTTGTCCTTCTTTTACATTTACACTTTCCAGTTTGGCGTAAGCGGTATAAAACCTTCCGTGACCAATTAATACAACTGTTCCCATACCGGGTATATTGCGTATAAACTTAACTTTTCCTGCAAATACTGCCCTAACCTGAGTACCTGGATTGGTAGCAATGTCTACCCCGTTGTTATTGACCATAGCGCCTTTGATACTAGGGTGTGGATGTGTACCATAAGGTTCAGATATGTATCCTTTTTCTACCGGCCAAGGCAAGTTATTTTTATTTTTTTCGAAATCAGCTGAAAGTTTTTCTACTTCAGGTGTAAAATACATATCCGATTTTGAGGCAGAAGTGCTTGGTGCAGCTTTGCCTTCTTTTACTGCCTTTGCTGCCTCAGCTTTTCTTCTTGCTTCTTCACGCTTACGTGCTTCTTCAATTTCTTTGGCAATAATATCTTCGATGGCTTTGTTTAATTTACTGGCTGCTTTTTGGTTTGCAGCAAGTTGTCTTTTCAGTGAGCTTTCACGCTGTTGCAGTTTAGTAAGTACAACACCTTCTTCTTGTTTATCCTGTTCAAGTTCCTTCTTTTCATTTGTTTTTACTCTAACCAGCGATTGTTTTTCAAGTCTTCTGGCAATTAAACTTTCTAGCTGGGCAATGATTTCTTTTTGTTTTAAATAGATGAGTTCTGCCTGTTGCACCCTGTATTGGCTGTACTGATTTAAATAGCGCATGCGGGTGAGAGCTTGGTTAAAACTTTCAGCAGCAAATACGTACATCATTTTGTCATACACATTGCGAGATTTATATGCCGCATTGATGCTTTTGGCGTATTCTGCTTTTAAGCGTTCTAAGTCTGCTTTTAGCGTGTCGAGTGTTCTGCGTTGTTCGGCAATTTGCAAGTCAACTTCATAAATCTCACTTTGGATATTCGCAATAACCTCTTGACGGGTTTTTATTTTATTGGTGATGAGTTTAAGCTGCGTGATAGTAGCTTTTTGCTTGGTTTGCGTTTCTGCAATAACTTTCTTGGTAGATTCTATTTTTTCAATAAGCGCCTTTCTTTCGGCCTCGAGTTTTTTGCGTTTTTCACTTGCTGATTGGCCAAATAAAAGTGCAGGAAGCATCAGCAACAAAAGGCTAAATGCGTATGGTTTTATAACTTTTAGGAACAACAAAATTAATTTCTTTGGTTTTATCGAATGCAAAATAGGTAAGCTTAAACCTACAATCCATATTTTTTTCTGCCCTGATGTTGATATTCATGTCAGATGGATAGTTATTCTTGGCATGTGTATGGAATTCCTGATAGGATACTTTTAATTCCTTACTTCCGCTTTGGTCAGATAATATCACACGCGAAGTATTCATTTCAGCCCTGTTTACAAATAAGGTTTGCTTCCACTCAGGACTAACCATTTGTGTGATTAACAGATAGCTTACCGCTGAGTCGAGTAGCATTTTAGATGCATTGGGAGCAAATGGCGGATTCCCCAAAATGAGTTGTTGTATTTGGCCCAGGTTCATTTTTACCCCGGTTAACTTTTCAAGGTACCTAAAATCTGTAACGGTATGTGTACGTTGAAGTCTGTTCAAAATACTAATGGAATCATTGGTAATTAAAATTCGAGCGGCTTCTATACCCAATACCGCAGTTGCTACCATCATGATATAACGGTCTTTTTCCATTGTAATGCTAATATCTAGGTCTACTTTTTGGTCAGGACTTTCGATGTTGGCTGAACCGCTTGCGAAATAATATTGAAATGTGTTGTAATGTTCTTCGAGTTTTTTTACAACATATGCTGATGCATTTTTTTCAGGTATAACGGTAGTTGCCGTATCTTTTACTACATCGCGTTTGCCCTTTGTTGCTTTTTGTGTTTTACAAGCCGTAAATAAAATACCGGTTGATAAAATTAGAAGGAGGAATTTGGAATACCTATTCATACAGTTTTTTGTCCTTTATTTTTTTGTCAATAAATTCACTTGTACTTCCATTGTTTTTGGCTTTCATCCAAAAGTTTACGGCTTCATCAGTTTTTCCCAACTTATAGTAAATATCGCCTGCATGTTCAAGTACTTCAGCACTTTCTGGGGTAAACTCCAATGTTTGAAGTATATATTTTTGGGCTTCGGTATAATTTTTCTGTTTATACATGATCCATGCATAGGTGTCCAAATAAGAAGGATTCTTCGGCTCAAGTTCAAGAGACTTTTTAGAGTAGCTTGCCGCGAGGTCTAATTTTTCATTTCGCAGACTCAAAAAATATGCGTAGTTATTTAATGCAAGTGCATATTCAGGATATTCATCAATGGCTTGCGTATAAATGCTGTCGCAAAGCGTATATTTTTTTGCATAATGCGCAGCATCTCCTGCCAGAGAATACATATTTATTCGTATGTCATCGCCCGGAATGGTAAGTTCAATTCCTTGCAATGCAAATTTTATTGTTTGACTGTAGTCTTGTACGCGGTATGATGCAAATGCTCCATAGTAATAATAGTTTACTTCGTATGGATACAATTCAATAGCCATTGCACAGTGTTTTACCATAGAGGCATAATCAGCAAGAGCCTCATCGCAAGCCAATAATTGGTTCCACACGTTGCTTGCATTTGGATCCAACTCCACGGCTTTGGTATATTGTTCGCGAGCCTTTTCGTAATCTTTTTCTTCTAAAAATAAATCACCATACACGGCATACCCTGTCATATCATCAGGATGCGATTCGATAAACAATAACGTAATTTCTTTTTTATGTCCGCCCAGTTCTTTCAGGTATGTATTGGAAACATAGGGAATTAGTACATTTAGTTTTTGTTTGATTTCGATATTGTCACCCGATATGCCAATTTTTAAATAAGCAAGGCTGCTATCATATTGCTTAATGCTGTAATAGTAATCGGCAAGTGCAAATCCGGCAAATCCGTTGCGGGGCTCTTTTTGCAATATGCCTTTGTATATACCCACTGCTTTGACTTGCTCACCGGTATTCATGTATAAGTCCGCAAGCATACCTTCGTATCG
This sequence comes from uncultured Bifidobacteriaceae bacterium, assembly GCA_964429245.1. Taxonomy (GTDB): domain Bacteria; phylum Bacteroidota; class Bacteroidia; order UKL13-3; family UKL13-3; genus CAYSBE01. Next base: position 7,087 of record CAYSBE010000090.1, read on the forward strand.
TGTATTACCGGGATTACCTTTGATTAGTTTTTGAATTTCGGCTATTGCTTTTTTAGGCTTGCGAATGGTGAGGTACAATTGCTCTTTGTTGTAAATAATTTCTTCAGTAGGTCCGGAAATTTTCTCAGCTTCATCCAGCATACGTATGGCATTTTTGTAGTCTTTTGCCCGCTGGTAATAATAGGCTGCCGCCATGATGTACTTTACATCTTTTTCATTTTTTCCAAGTAAATAAGAAGCCTTAGCCGCCTTCTGGTATTCGTTTTGTGCATCTAAAATTTCAAGTTGCAGCTTTTGGTACCACAGGTTATCAGGGTCATTCTTTACAGCAATTTCAATTGATTGGGAAGCAGTTTCCATATTGCCTTTTTGAAAGCTGATATCTGCTATTTGGTAATGCACTGCAGCATTATTTGGATCAATTTGCAAACAGTTTCTAAAATGGGTTAAGGCATCTTTATCATTTCCAAGAATTTTGTCCTTTGCCCCATCAATATATTCCCGCTCAAAACTTATTCGCTGCTCTTCAGATAGTTTTTGAGGTTGTTTTTTTTGCGCAATAGTTGTCCTTCCTGCAAACACAAGAAGCACAAAAAAGAGGGTATACTTATGAATATGATACAAGATAGTTTTTACAATTGCACGGTTGTAAAATCACCAATACTCAAGTCTTTCGACTCGCCATGATAATGTACATGGCTTCCCAACATGGCATTGTCAACATACGCTTTGCTAATGGTGCTACTGTGTTGCACAATGCAGTTTTTTACAATAGCATTTTCAATGACACAATTATCACCGATGGAGGCATAAGGGCCAACAACTGAGCCTAAGATTTTTACATTTTTACCCACAAACGAAGGTTGAATAATAAGGCTATTGATAGAAGAAACGCTTGAATCTACCATCGTTTCACCTGCTTCATGCATAAAGGTAAGAATGCGTGAGTTGGTATAAACTGTTGAGTTTTTATTGCCACAATCAAGCCACTCGGTCACTTTTCCGGGTTCAAATTTGTAGCCTTTTTGCTTCATGTTTTCCAGTGCATTTGTCAATTGGTACTCACCTTTGTCTTTAATTTCATTATCCAAAAGGTATTGCAGTTCGCTTCGTAAGTACGCCCCGTCTTTGAAATAGTAAATACCGATGATGGCAAGATCAGAAACAAATGTTTGAGGCTTTTCGATAAAATCGGTAATGATGCCTTCATCATTTACTTTTACTACACCAAATTGGCGAGGGTCTTCAATTTGTTGTACCCAAATAATTCCGTCTTTGCTGCGATCCAATTTAAAATCAGCTTTGAAAAGTGTATCTGCAAACACAACCAATACATTTCCATCAAGCGATTCTTTGGCACACATAATGGCGTGTGCTGTTCCCAAAGGCTCGTGCTGGTAATAGATGCTACCTTTGGCGCCTAATTTATTGGCAACTTCTATCAGTTTCTTTTCAGTGGCCTCGCCAAAATTTGGACCAATAATATAGGCCACTTCTTCTACATCATCTCCACAAAC
>CAYSBE010000090.1:8703-10675 GCA_964429245.1 uncultured Bifidobacteriaceae bacterium
TCAAGATTTGCCCTGAGGTCCATACCCGCTGCTAAATCGGTTTCGTATGCCGGAAGCTTATTGTTTGAACTGTTTACTACTTTAATAACAATCTGATTCATCTTCGTATCAATCGGGCGAAGTTACTATTTTCCGCTTTCTTTCAAATTTCCATGTAATAGCAACAAAAATTACCAATAAAACATGATGAATATTATTTTTTAATACAGAATCATCAGCTAAGAAAGAAGTGAAAGATTTGTACAGCAGATATATGGCAAGACCTCCAGTAATATACATTAAACCTCTTCGTAAATCATAAGGTATAGGATAATATTTCAACCCCATAAAATAGCATATCACCATCATTGAAGCATAGCATATAAGTGTTGCCCAAGCAGCTCCCGTATACCCAAATATTGGTATCCACCATAAATTTAACACAATAGTAATACCTGCACCAATAATAGAAATCAGGGCCCCTTTATTTGTTTGGTCACTCAGTTTGTACCAAATGGAGAGGTTGTAATAAATGCCTAAAAACATATTGGCCAATAAGAGAACAGGTACGATATGTAATCCTTCCCTGAATTTTTCTCCAATAAATAATTTAAAGATATCAATATAAAGGGTAACTAAAAGAAAGAGGAATACACATACTATGATAAAATAGGTCATGATTTGGGCATAGATATCTCGCTTATCGGTTGCTTTTGCGTGCGAAAAGAAAAAAGGCTCAGCTGCATACCGGAATGCTTGAATAAACAATGTCATTAAGATAGATAGTTTGTAATTGGCTCCGTAAATACCATTCATAGCCCTGCCAACTGAAGCCTCCGGGTAGAACCACGTTATCAATGTTCGATCCAGCGTTTCATTTATCATTCCTGCAAATCCTACCACCATCATGGGTAGCGCATACACCATCATTTCTTTCCATAGCAAGTGGTCAAATTTCCCTTTTCGTATGGCATTAAATTCAGGAATAAAAAACAGCAGGGTAATGGCACTGGCAACCAAGTTGGAAATAAAAATATAGCCAATACCAATATCGGCATCATAAAATAATGGTTGGATTCCATGACTCGATATCAGGTGAGGACAAAGAAGTAGGAAATACAAATTGAGAAGGATATTCGTCAGGATGTTTACATTCTTTACCAACGCAAACTTTAGAGCCTTGCTTTCTTGTCTGAGGTAAGCAAATGGAATAGCCGTAACGGCATCCAATGCCATAATCCAGATAAAGTATTGAATATATTCAGGGTGTTCTGAAATGCGCAATGCAGATGCAATAAGCGGAGTAAATAAGGTGGCCATAAATACAAATATCACCGAAGTGAAAATAAGGGAGAGCAAGGCAGTGGTATAAACTTGCTCAGGCTTGTCTTTTTTATTTGCAAATCTGAAAAAAGTGGTTTCCAGTCCGTAGGTTAACAATACATTGAAAAATGCTACGTAAGCATACATCTGTGTGTTGATACCATATTCTTCGGGACTGAAAATATTGGTATACAATGGAACCAGCAAGTAGTTTAAGAACCTGCCGGCAATATTGCTGATGCCGTATACGGCAAATTGGGATGCCAGTTTTTTGAGTGCTGCCAAAGTGTTAGATTATCTGTTCAAATCAAATTGAATAGATGCATGAATAGTATATAATATTTTGCACAACGTGTTATATATGTCCAAAATTAGAATTGCACTATAACTTGCTAGTGATAATACTGTAACTATTTGTAATGTGCTTCTATATCGAGTAATATGTGATTTGTTGATACAATTGATATTTTTAAATCAATGTTTACCTAGATATGTCGCTACAATTAATGAGTACTCATTTAAATTAGATTTTTACCAATTTAAAGAAACACGTATTTACTGTTTTGGCAAATAATTTATATCCTTTTTCCTGCAAATAAGCGTACATCTCCGTTTTGATTATTGATTCGAAATCAGCACCCAAACACTCCACTAAAAGATAGGTTGGTGT
>CAYSBE010000091.1:0-10544 GCA_964429245.1 uncultured Bifidobacteriaceae bacterium
ATATTCAGAAACCCATCCAATACCTATCCTATTGATCAACAACGATACGTTCACCTTCGCGATTCATTGTTGCAGAATCCATCATTTGAAAATATCAGTACATATCACGAACTTATTATTTTACGTAAAAAATAACGCGCGCCCAACAAAGTTGGGCGCGCGTTAAATACTTAGAACAATGCTGTTTAGTTCTTTATGATTTTATCTGTTGTTTGAAGACCATCTTTCTTGATTACAATAAAGTAAGTTCCTTTTTCTATTGAAGTCAAATCAATCTTAACTTCATTTTCAAAATTTCCTGTTGAGATACTTCTACCTAATATGTCTATCAACTCATAATCGAACATTCCTTTGGTTGTTGTTGAAAGAATCACAAAACCATTCGCTGGATTTGGATACATCATAAATGTATTTGCAAAAGATGCTTCATTAATTCCAACTGCATTGTCTCTTACAAACTTGATATTAAATGCAAGTGCTGCATCACGTTGGTCTACAGAAGATTCAAGTGCCCTAACAGTCCATTTCAAATCTATTGAATCTGTTGTGCCAACACCTTTTGTAGCAAGTATACTATCAATTGCGCCAATTGTCAGCGTAAGTGTTGATGCAGTGCCTCCACTGTTTGATGGCAAACTCAATATTGGATTTGTAAAGTCACCCGATGGCAAATCAGCCAACCATAAATATTGGGTTGCTCCTGTAGAAGACTCCCAAGTAATATTTACAGGAGTTAAATCACCCGCTGTAGTTACAACACGGCTATTGTTTGCCGGAGTCAATAAGTTGAATGCGGTAAGTGTACGTTGGCGGGTTAAGTTGATATTGAAATCCTGACTAGCTTTCAATGAATCACTTCCAATGTATGCATAAACAGTCCATTTTGCATTTACGGTTTCACCTTTCAATATACCCAAGCCGGCAAGCACATTATCGATAGCTCCAGAAGTTAATGATAGTGCAGTTGCTGTTCCTGATGCATCAGCAGGCAACACTACCAAAGGATTGGTAAACGAACCTGTAGCAGAAGTTAAAAACCACTTGTAGGTATTTGCACCTGCGCTGCTCCATGTAATGCTTACAGGAGTGGTGCTATTCTGTGCAACTGTCAAGTTGGTATTGTTAGCAGGGGTCAATAAGTTAAATGCACTCATTGTTTTTGTTCTAACTAGTTTCAATGAGAATGAACTTGTTGCCAAAAGTGAATCTCCATTCAAGAATGACTTCACCGTCCATTTAGTTTCAACAGAATCTCCCTCGGCTATGCCTAATGAAGCAAGTAACCCATCGATAGCAGAATTTGTTAATGTGAGAACTGTATCAGCTCCTGAGTTATTTGAAGCGAATGAAGCCAAACCTGGATTGAAACTACCCGCAGGCAAATCAATATACCAGCGATAAGTTGCTGCGTTCAACGAACGGTTCCATGTAATATTTACAGGAGTTGTATTAGCAGCAGCAGTAACCAATCTGGTATTATTTGCAGGCGAAACCAATGTGAATGGTGTTAATTGAGGGATGATTTCAAATTTGCGAACACCTTGTAATTGATAACCTGTTGTGCAACCTGTGGTTGGTGAAGAACAGAATTGAATAACAGTTCCACGGAAAGTAAATAATCCTTGCGGAATGGCAAGTGCAGGTGCATCATCGATTTCTGAATCCTGAGATGAGATGACACGCAATAACATGGTATCACCTACATTGCTACCATCCCACACAGTATAGTTTGTGCTTGATGCGAAGCTGCCTGTTGATGCCGTGCGGAGATTTTTAACTTCTACCAGTCTACTTTCATAAAATTCACCATTTCCATTCACTTGTGATACAGTTGCTGTAAAAGGTACTGGTAATGCATTTGCACGTCTGATTAAAATAACCCTATTTGAATCATTGTAGTTTCCGGTGGCAAGTTGTATCTGTGCATAGTTGTTAAAATTATTTCTTGATCCAACTACTTCTACACTATCACCTTGGGCAAGTGAGCCATTCAAAATAGCATCAACCATCGTTCCTGATGATTGGCGAACACCAACGCCTGCCGTGCCATCTTGTATGTAGATAAACCTTCCCCAAGCACGTGTTACTATTCCTCTAACCCTTACAATTGAAGGAGGGTTTACACTTCTTGATGAATTGATAGAAACTACAGGGAAATTAGTCTCTGGAAATATTCTATCTCTACGTGCATTTCTTAACTGTATTCTATTATCACCTAACAATGAAGTATCTCTTACATTATATGGATTAGTATTAAATAAAGCCAACATATATTCTGCAAATGCATCTTGCTCCGAACCACGAATAGCAAAATTTGCCATCATGGTATCTTTAATGGCTGTATCAAGATTCACCCTGTTAAATCCTAACGTATTAAATGGATATGCATCTCCACCGCCTGCAAGGAAATCAAGGGTTACTACTTTAAATACTTTGTTAGTATCACCAACCAATATTCCATCTCTAACAATTGTATCTCTTCTGTTTCCAGCTGTATCATTTACAATAAGCGAGCGAATTTTACTACCACTTGCAAAAGTAGTATCATAGCTAAACTGAATTCCTCCAACTTGTGGGAATTGGCCGGGTGTTGCACCAGGACGCGTAGCATTTATGCCATGCTCTATAATTCTTTTCAAGTTAGCTGCAGTAAGTGAAAGAATACTTAATCTGTTATTAAACCTTAAAGAATTTTCAATATCCAATTGCGAAATATCGCCACTCGCTTTTCCAGCTGATGGGTTTGCTTGGGTAGGCTCTAGTATTACATTAGACCCAACTGCATTTACAAATCCTATGGCTGAACGAATACCACCACCATTCTTTATTGAAATGCTTACCGTATTGTCATACTTGCGGGCCATCCATAAATTAGCATCTGAGGTAATATTTCCCAGATTGGTTTCTTCTGTTCTTACAAAGTTTCTTCTTCCTTCTAAAAATACATTTGATTTACCAAATTTATTTCCATCTTTTAAGGTAATCACGTTGCCAACAGCAGTACATAATGTTCTTACATTCGCGCCCTTAGTGCCAGCAACAAATGCAGCTGAATATGTTCCCCAAAGTGATGTTACCATTGCAGTATCAGCAACGTAAGCACCATTCACTACCGAATCCAACAAGTTTGGCAACAACACTCCTGCTGTATCAAAATCACACACAAAACGACCAACATATTTCCACTCACTTGTGGTGTTTAATATAGCTAATGGTTGGCCATTATTATTGGTTGTCATTATCGGATATCTTTCGGTAGCCACATGTCCAGGAGTTAATCTGTCATTACCATCAGCGGTAAATGCGTGATTTCCACCAGAGATAATGATATCAACATGACGTAAAAGAGGTGCTAAAGCTTTTTCATTTGCAATTTGTTGCAAGTGCGATAACAAAACAATTTTATTAATTCCTAAAGCTACTAATGAATCAACCACAGGTTGAATAATACTGGCTAACAATGGCATATTATCTGTTGGTCCACCTGTAACTGTGGTAGCACCCGGAGATGATATGGCGGCCAATACTTGGGTTGTAGCGCCAACAATACCAATTCGCTCACCATTACGTTCAATGATTACAGATGGTGCAATACCGCGCTTTTGTGAATTAGCAGTAATAGCAGCCGGAGTACGAAAAGCTGTATCGCGTAAGATTTGGTTTGTGTATAAGTAACTTAAATTTACATCGTTGCTAAAATTAAGATTACATGTTACAAATGGAAACTGAGCCCCAATCCAACGTTTATCTGCTCCATTACTTCTAATATCCACACCAATTTGGCTATTTAACTCTGATGTTCCTAAATCAAACTCATGGTTACCCATAGCCGATGCGTTGTATCCAATAATATTCATGATAGCAATATCAGGGCGACCAATAGCCGGTCTGATTGCCTGTGTTCCACTGAAATAACTAGTTGATGTGTTGCGTAAAGGTGTTTGTAATGACGCGTCCTCTCCAGATGACAAAAATGGTCCAGGGAGCACATTGTCACCTGATGATAATATAAGTGTATTAACATGTTGATCTTCCAATTTGTCAACAATAGCAGCAAAATTTGGAGCATCTGTAACTGCTGATAATCCACTTTCCATATCTGATGAATGCAATATTTGCATTTGATAAGCACTGCGTGTATTTATCTGGAATAAAGCTACAGTTCCACTAATTTCATTTGATACAATAAGCATATCTTTACCATTCGGGCTTTCGTTTCTAGGGACAAACACAATACCCTCTGGGCCCAAATCGCCTACAGTTGATAAAGTGCCAGAACCTGGTGTTACACTAAAGTCACGTGTATTAATATATTGCACAAAGTAAGGGTTTGCTGGGTCGGTAATATTATAAACCATTATCCCACCAATTCTTTCCAAACCTACAAATGCATATGTTGAGTCAAATATTTTACCTACAGTTACTGCTTCCGGCTCAGGGCCTTTGTCGTCACTTCTGTTTTTTAATGTATTGTTTGAACTACTCACATTAAATCTAGTTGGAAAAAGTGCTGCAGTGCGTTGCTCAAATTCGTCTTTACTATCCCAAACCAAAGCACCCGTATTTCCGTTCCATATTGAAAAAGAACGAGCGCCATAAGAAAAGATTGAATCAAATTTTCCATCATTATTATTGTCTCCAAAAAAACGAGACACATTTAATCTGCCTAATGCAGTATTTGCTTTTAAAGCTGCAACACCCGAACCGCTACCTCCAATTTTTGTTGTATCAACAACGTATCCAGCATTTCCAAAACGTATTTCTTCGTTATTAGCTGTACCCCAATCTGCTCTTGCATCACCCTCATTAGCTGTAACTAAATAGGTTGTATTTCCTACTTTGTAGCTGGCAATTGCATCCGGCTGATACATGCCAAAAACAGGATAGTTAGCTATATTTATAGTTGATCCATTATCTGATGCATCCATTCCATTTCCGGTTAGGTTATGATTTTTGAAACCTAATGGAATAAGGCTGGTAACTGTTGCTGATGGGATATCTAATTTTGCAAGGCAGTTATTTTCCTGACAAGTGACCCAAGCAGTTAAACCATCATCACTAATGGCAATGTACTCAGGTTCTAAATCTTCTGCTATTGTTGAATTACGTAAAAACGTACCTGAATCAGTTTGGATTTTTCCGGTGATTTTTATTCTACTATCTATAGATTGAGAATTAAACGCAGTAAAAGTGGCAGTTTGCACGTTAGATTGATTTACTGTTGATACACCACCACTAATGTTGATGATACTAATAGACCCTTCGCGGTCAATGGTGTAACCAAAATTTGGTTCTCCTTCATTGGCAACTAGTATTTTAGTTCCGTCTGGTGTAAATGTAAGCATGTCGGGGTTTGCACCAACATCTACTTGATTTATATAGGTACCGTTGGCATTAAAAAATACAACTTTACCATTCTCTGTTTTTCCTAATGAATCAATAACAGTAACAGCAATTATTCCATTCTTACAAGCTACTGAAGTCAAATCAATACCATATGGTCTGATGTCGAGGCTAGTTACCAATACTGGATTTGCAGGGTTACTTATGTTCACTATCTTTAAACTTGTATCCGGACCATTGGTTAAGAATATTCGTTTGGTAGCCGGATCATATGCAGAGATTTCAGCTGCAGCTGCATTGTAGAATCCTGTAGAGAACCTACCAAGATAATTTAGGTTAATTTGTGCATTGGCTGATGTATTTATTAATACAAACGCTGTAAGCATTGCCAATAAATGAAGGGTAATTTTTCTCATATGATGAAAATTGTTTTTAAGTGTTGCAAATTGGTCGATCAGTAATATGTAATACTTAAGGCTTTATTAAACGTATGTTAAGTTCATGTTATCTAAATGTATTTAGTTACGTTTTCCTTTTTCTAATACATTTGTTGCCAAACTAATTCTTATGTACATACAACAACTATATACCAATTGCCTTGCTCAAGCAGCTTATTATATTGAATCGGAGGGCGAAGCAGCCATTATTGACCCGCTGCGTGATTATGCTCAATACATTGAAATGGCCAATGTGCGAAATGCAAAAATCAAGTATGTATTGGAAACGCATTTTCATGCTGATTTTGTGAGTGGTCATATTGACTTGGCTAAAAAAACCGGTGCTAAAATTATTTATGGTCCAACCACCCAAACTGCCTATGAAGTGCATGTAGCTACTGATAGAGAACTGCTAAAACTTGGAAATTTAACCATCACTGTATTGCATACTCCGGGCCATACTCCTGAGTCAACTTGTTATTTGTTAACTGATGAAAATGGAAAAGTCCACTCAGTATTTACTGGTGATACATTATTTGTTGGAGATGTTGGTCGCCCTGATTTGTTGGATGGGGTGATGACGAAAGAAGAACTTGCCGGAATGATGTACGACTCACTGCGCAATAAATTGATGACCCTGCCCGATGATGTAATTGTATATCCTGCACATGGTGCCGGAAGTGCCTGCGGAAAAAATATCGGTAAAGAAACCTTCAGCACCATTGGTGAACAGAAGCAAAATAATTATGCCCTACAGCCTATGAGTAAAGAGCAATTTATCAGCGCTATTACAGAAGGGATCCAACCTGCTCCTGCGTATTTCTTTGTAGATGCGAAATTAAACAAACAAGGCTATGCCTCATTTGATGAAGTTGTAAAAACCGGACAAACTGCTTTGAATATTGTATCTTTTGAAAATAAAATGAAAGCCGGTGCTGTGATTGTTGATACACGCATACCCGATGTTTTTGAACTAGGATTTATTCGCGGATCAATCAACTTTGGCCTTAATGGACAATATGCCATTTGGGCTGCCACCTTACTTGATTTACATGCTCCATTGCTTATTGTTGCTGAATATGGAAAAGAAGCAGAAAGTATTGAGCGACTGACAAGAGTTGGTTTCGACAACATTCAGGGGTTTTTGCAGGGAGGTTTTGAAACCTGGCTAAATGCCGAAAAACGATACGACATGGTTATTTCAGTTGATGCAGAAGAGTTTGAACTGGATGCTAAACATACCGATATCAGTATTATTGATGTGCGCAAACCGAGTGAATGGAATGACGGTCACCTGAAAAAAGCACTTCATTTTCCGCTCGATAACCTGACAAAAGACTACGAAAAACTAGATAAAGATAAAGAATACCTCATTCACTGTGCTGGCGGCTATCGCTCCATGATTGCTGCTTCATACCTGAAATCGAAAGGCTTTGAACGTGTAAAAAATGTATCTGGTGGTTATGCCATTATCAAAGATTTGAAACTTGATTTTGTAAAAGCATCGGCAAAATAATACAGTTACTAAAAAAATCAAAAGAGACCAATTTTTTAATTGGTCTCTTTTATAAAAAAGTGCATAAATTTACTATTCAACTAATCGCGTTTATATCAAAACTTCATCTGTAAGGTTATAAAATAGTTTCTGCCAGCTGCTGCAAAATATAATGGTGTAATGCTGCCACGTGTGCCTCCATTGTTATCATATTGTAATACATTGCTAAACAATGCGGTATTTCCCCAAGATATAAATTGATTGTCAAATAGGTTATTTGCCTGAAAACGTAATTGTATATCTTTTTTCAGCCATTGCTTAAAAGACAAACCTATTTGCAAATCTGTGATTGAATAAGCATCAATTTTTGCCTCTTTTGTTGAACTGTTGTCTACAAATTGTTCGCCTACATAGCGTACATTCAAATCAGCATACAGAAATTGAAAAGGAATATAACGAATACCCTGATTGGAAATAATGGAAGGTGTGAGTGCAGGGGTCGTGTTTTTATAATTGATGCCTACACTGGCAAAATTACTGTCGCTGTAATATTGTGTAATATCAGCTATGGTATTTTTACTAACTACCGAAGCAAGCATCAGGTGCAATTTGGGATGTACTTTCCAAATCGCATCTACTTCTATTCCTGCTCGTGTACTGCTTTTTACATTGGTGGTAATGGGGTAGCCAAATGCGTTGATATCACCGGTGTTGATGATAGCATTGTCAAATAGCATATAATACACATTGGCATTAAGCTGCAAGTTGTTCCCGTTCACTTTTACACCTGCCTCAATATCCGTTACCATTTCTGGTTTAATATCATCTTGTTTCACATCACGGGTAGCATAATCATCCTGAAAATAATCAAATCTTGTAGGCTCACGCGAGGTTATACCGGCCATACCATAAAGGCTAGTTATCTCGCTAAGGGCATATTGCAAACCTGCTTTGGGATTGATAAAGGTCCATCTCATATCTTCAGAACCAAATGGTGGTGCAGCATACTGCATTGTTTGGGCTTTGTATTGAAATGCAGCATAACGCAATTGCAAATCTGCATAAACATTTAGCCTGGATGTAATATAATAATTAATTTTTGCAAATGCCGATGCTTCCTGTTTAAAGCCCGTATTGAAATAAGCTCGTTGGTTGGGCGCAATTCCTGACGGATAATTTTGCATCCACTGGGTTTCCATGAAATGGTCGGATGAAAAACTGTTGGCATGAATTCCTGCATCAAACTGCAACTTGGAGGTGTGAAAATAGTAGGAAGCAAAACCTCCATAAAAATGCTGATCGAGCCTATATGATACCATGGCATCAGTTTGGGTAAGGGTATCATTTCCCACTATCGGATTTGGCATATTGTAGAATGAATATGGGAAAAATTCGCTGGTTGCAAAAAATACCTGAAACTGCGGTGCAATACCACGCACATAATAAGCCGAGGCGTTGATTCCACTGTTGCGACTTAAACTGTATTGGTATTGTAGTTGAAAAAAGTTTTGTCGAAATCGGTCACTTTCATTTCTAGTAAACGGATTGGCTTTACGATTTTGCTGCAATGTAGCTTGGTCGATGCCTGTGTAAGCCAACTGCGATTGTGCATCGCCACCCCACATATTAAATTTGAGCAACGATTTGTTTCCATAGCGACCAACACTGATAAAATAAGAACTGATTTCACTACCCGACCGCTCGCGGTAGCCATCGGTGGCAAGATTTGAAAGGCGCACATACGTAGCGTATTTACCCATGCGGCCTGTTTGCACTTCAGCGGTTAACCTACGTGAGTTAAATGAGCCAAAACCAAGGTTGATTTCTGCACCCGGATGCTCACTCAAGTTACGTGATTGAATATTAATCGAGCCACCAAAGGCAGCTGCACCGTTGGTGGATGTGCCCACACCTCTTTGAACTTGTATCGATTGGGCACTGCTTGCCAAATCGGCAAAGTTGTTAAAAAAAGTGCCTTGATTTTCGGGGTCGTTTACCGGTACACCATTTACCGTAAGGTTAATGCGCGACTGATCCAAGCCCCGCAATCGGAAAAAACTGTAGCCAATCCCAGTACCGTTATCACTATAGCCGTGAATGGATGGTGCACGTTGCAATACCATGGGTAAATCTGCACCATAATAAAGTTGTTTGAGCTGCGTGCTGCTCAGGTTAAATTGTGTAACGGGCACATTTTGCCGTGCCCTGATAGCAGAAAGTACCACCTCTTCGAGTTGTGTTTGCCGGGTGGTGTCGGCATCAGTTTGTGCGGCAACCGCTGTTGTAAGCGTAATGGCGGCTGCAAGCAAGGTTTTTTTGTGAAACATGATAAAGAACAATTGTGGTGAAACAAAAACAGCAACCGGGGCGGGTTGCTGCTGAAATTTTGTTTACCAACTTGGAAGCATACAAACCTATGGCTTGCATGCAGCGAAAAGCTATGCTTCTCGTCTTCTCCCTTCGCAGGCATTATCCTGAGCAGGTTCCAAGGGTATTATCTCAGGCTTTTTACAGCCACCCCTAAAGACAGGCGCAAAGTAACAATATAAAATATGAAACTTCCAAATTTGAAAACAAAGGACTTAAGTGATACTTAATTCTCCAAAAAATCAGGCCTATGATAAATGTTTTCTAAAAGGATGTTACATTATTACTTTTTATTCTATTTAATTATGTGGATAGCATTTACCTTTAACTCATACCTATCATCGAGTTTATAGGAAGCGGGTATAAACAAAAACTTGAGCGTAATCAAATCAATCGGCAATAAAAAAGGTATAAGAGCAATAGAACCGAAATAGGCTATAGGATCAGTGCTGGATGCCAATCTTAAAAACAACAATGTACCGCCAATAGCCAGAGGCGCAAAGATGTATCCGACTTTTTTATCGACTTCATCATGAACGATTATTTTTTCAATTTTACTTAGGTATACCGTATCTACTCTCTCAATAATATTGTCTACAAGCATATAACCGTTAGGAGAAATCTGTTTAAACCTGCCTCTGAATTTCACTCCTTTCAATTTATACATGATTTTTTTACCCGGCTTAAACACATACAAAATTTGTCTATCCTTTACCCTTTCAAGTCTGAGTTGATAGTATACTGAATCATTCATAGCGTTATTTTGTGCAATACCATTTGTTTGCATCAAACAAACTATACAAAGCACAAAGCAGGCGCTGATGAAGTATTTTTTAAAACTGTATACTTGCAAAACCATGCTGCCAATTTACTTAGAAATACTATCCGTTTTATGCAATATC
>CAYSBE010000092.1:0-3551 GCA_964429245.1 uncultured Bifidobacteriaceae bacterium
AAACCAATTTTTAAGTAACTATGGCAAAACACATTTGGAATTTTTCAACCGTAGGTGGAGTTAAACGGGTAAACCTCGACACAGGAGCAGATTTGCTTCACTTACATGAACTTGATCAAAAACTTTGGACTGCTTTAAGTTGTCCGGTAAAGGGATTGGAAATTGACCCACGCACACTGGAATTGATGGACCTTGATAAAGATGGACAATTGCGAGTTCCTGAAGTTTTGGCTGCAATCGATTGGATTACATCTGTAATTAGAAATCCAGATGAGTTACTTTCTCAACGCGAAACACTTCCGTTGACTTCAATCAATACAGATAATGCGGAAGGAAAAAAGTTACATGCTTCAGCAAAAATTATTTTACGTAACCTCAATAAGCCTGATGAAGAAACCATCTCGATTGAAGATACTGCAGATACGCAACGCATTTTTGCAGGCACTGCATACAACGGAGATGGGGTAATTAGCACACTTTCGACAGACAATGAACTCATTAAATTGCTTATTACCGATATCATGCAATGCATTGGAGAAGTTGATGATAGAAGTGGTGAGAAAGGAATCAATGCAGAAATTCTTTCTGAATTTATAACCCAATGCGATACCTACCTGACTTGGTTTGCAAAAGCAGAATTACAACCGGAAATCACCCTTCCTTTTGGAGTTAAAACTGAAGAGGCGTATTCAGTCTATCTATCCATTAAGCCTAAAGTGGATGATTATTTTTTACGTTGTCGTTTGGCATCTTTTGATAATACTACGTCTGATATATTAAACACACTTACAGCACGTATTGAGGCATTAACAGTAAAAGATATATCATCCTCTATAGAAGAAGTGGCTTCGTATCCATTGGCAAAAATTGCTTCAGGTAAACCTTTGAATTTGGATGCAGGTATCAATCCAGTTTGGGAGCAAGCCGTATCTCATTTCAAGACCCTTATCATTGATGTAAAATTTGATGGTTCTATTGATTTAAACGAAAAAGATTGGCGACAAATTGAACAATTATTTGTTCCGTTCATAGCATGGCAAGCCGAAAAACCTGATACCAAAGTGGAGCAGCTTGGGTATATGCGTATAAAAGAAATGATAGCCGGAAATGCTAAAGGTCAAATTGATGAACTAATTGAGAAAGACCTTGCTGTTGAAAGCGAATCAAATAGCATTATTCTTGTTGATCAGTTGGTTCGTTATTATAGGGATATATACAGACTCATCAAAAATTTTGTAACATTTTACGATTTTTATGCAGGCGGTGATCCTACATTTCTTGCAGGTAAATTATATATAGACCAAAGAAGTTGCTTGCTCTGTATCAAAGTAAACGATATGGCAAAGCACAATAGTTTGGCATCTTTTAGTGGAATGTTTTTGTTGTATTGTGAATGTGTTTCGAAAACAAGTGGCGAAAAAATGCTGATAGTAGTTGGACTCACAAATGGTGATGTAGATAATTTATATGTAGGAATGAATGCCATTTTCTACGATAAAAATGGATTGGATTGGGATGCAACTGTTATAAAAATCATTGATAACCCAATCAGTATTCGACAGGCATTTTGGTCGCCATACCGAAAAGTATCACGTTTTATCGAAACCCAAGTAAATAAATTTGCAGCAGAAAAAGACAGCAAGTTTGAACAAGAAGCACAAGCCAAAGTAGGTTCATTGCCTGCAGAAGCAGATAAACTAGCCACAACAGATATCGCCTCTAAAGCAACACCAACAGCTAATCCTACACCATTTGATATTGGCAAGTTTGTTGGAATTTTTGCAGCGATTAGTTTGGCGTTGGGGGCTATAGGTACAGCTATTGCTTCTATACTTACTGGATTTATATCACTTAAATGGTGGCAAATGCCGCTTGCTGTTGCCGGTATAATGCTTGCTATATCAGGTCCTGCCATGATTATGGCATACGTAAAATTGCGTAAGCGTAACCTTGCACCTATTCTAAATGCAAATGGTTGGGCCATCAATGCAAGGGCTTCTGTTAATATTGCATTTGGAAATACACTTACCCAATTAGCAACACTTCCTTATGGGTCAAAAATAAACCTCAATGATCCATTCATGAAAAAGAAGAAACCTTTATGGCCATACCTTATTGGCTTAGTTATGACTATTGTTGTGGTATATTATTTTCTGCATAAATCTGGTTTCATGCGATTGCCACAAATTCAACCTTAGGCTATTAATGAGTTTTTTGTACATTTGTTATTATGTTAACAATCAGTAAAAACGAAATAAAAGAGTGGTTGTATATTGAAACATTGGCTGAGCAGAAAATATTTGCCGATAAAGTTACCATGTATAAAGCAAAGTATAATTCTGACTTTGCAACTTTTGAGAATGAGCTTCAGAACCATGTCGATAATGCAATTATGGAAAATGATTATATCGATTGGTTGGCTGCTGAGAACTTCTTAAAATCATATAATGAGCGGCTAAAGGAAATTGAACGTGGAGATTTCAACATTACTTAATTCTTATCCATTTGTTAAGGGGTGGGATGTCATTTATCTAAAACGCACGCATGAAGCTCTTCATTTAAAGATGAAGATATACTTTTCCGATGGTTGTGAATTGCATACAAACGAATACGTAGCTTTCAATACCAGAAAATACGCATTTCATTTTCAGGATAAGGCAATGAATATGCTGATGCGATGGGATAATGCACCACATCACAAGGAAATAGATACATATCCGTTTCATTTACACAATGGAAAACAGGTTATGCCATCTTCGGCAATGCAACTAAAAGATATACTGGAATATTTAAAGAAAGTTTTTTATGAACATACTTAACGGAAATGAAGTTTCAAAAGCCCTTCGTGAACAAATAAAAGTAGAAGTAGATTTGCTGAAACAACAAGGTAAAAAAGTACCACATTTGGCAGCAATACTAGTAGGTGGTGATGGTGCTAGCATGACATATGTGGCAGCTAAGGAAAAAGATTGCCAAGAAGTTGGGTTTGATTCCACTGTGCTTCGTTTTGATGCAACTATTACAGAAGTCGAACTATTAGCAGAAGTTGAAAAGATAAATACTAATCCTGCAATTGATGGATTGATCGTACAATTACCTTTGCCAAAACATATTAATGAGAAGAAAGTAACCGAAACCATTTCGTGGAAAAAAGATGTAGATGGTTTTCATCCCATGAATGTTGGACTAATGTTTAAAGGGTTGCCTTGCTACCTTCCAGCAACTCCATTTGGCATTATCAAACTTATTGAACATTATAATATCGATACAACAGGATTGCATTGTGTGGTAATTGGCCGCAGCGATATTGTAGGAAAACCCATGAGCGCATTGATGTTGCAAAAAAATTGTACTGTTACTGTTTGCCATAGCAAAACAAAAGATTTGGCATCACACACCCGTCAGGCTGATATTGTAATTGCTGCGTTGGGTATACCTGAATTTTTAAAAGTCGATATGATTAAAGAGGGTGCAATTGTGATTGATGTGGGCATCACGCGTACTGTTGATGCTACTAAAAAATCAGGATATGCACTGAAGGGCGATGTTGC
>CAYSBE010000092.1:3651-10464 GCA_964429245.1 uncultured Bifidobacteriaceae bacterium
ATGGAGCATTTCTACACCATCCAAGGTGAGGGATACTACCAGGGAACCGCAGCTTATTTTATAAGGCTTGGAGGATGTGATGTGGGTTGCGTATGGTGTGATGTGAAAGAAAGCTGGGATATGGATGCACATCCGCGTTTGTCAATTGAAGAAATTGTAAAATTTGTTACAGATGCGGGTGCTAAACTGGTAGTAATTACCGGTGGCGAACCGCTATTGCATAATCTGGAAGAGTTAACAGCTGCATTGAAAGCTAAAGGTATTCAAACCAATATTGAAACTTCAGCCTCATCGCCCCTTAGCGGTCAGTGGGATTGGATTTGCGTTTCACCCAAAAAATTTAAAGCACCATTACCCGAAGTGGTAACCAAAGCTCATGAACTGAAAGTAGTGGTATTTAATAAATCTGATTTCGACTGGGCCGAAAAACATGCAGCTATGGTAGCGCCCGGTTGCAAATTATACCTGCAACCCGAGTGGGATAAATCTGCCGAAATGCTGCCGCTAATTATTGAATATGTGAAGAAACACCCCCAATGGGAAATTTCCTTGCAGACCCACAAGTTCATGCAGATTCCATGAGAAAATAAATTATACCAATGGTTTTACTCCATGTTCATTTGCATATTCAATAATTTTGTCCGCTTCACTTACATCTAAGTATGTAAATTCCTTTGAAGCACGTAAGTTTTTCCAGATAGCATGCTGTTTTTGTTGGGTTTTCTGCGGCTCACTAGTTACAATAAACTCAGTACGTTTTTTATACTTCGTATCAAAAGCGCTTCTTAGTAGTAACAATTTTCCATAATCATTTTCAATATGGTAAACTCGCCTATCTAAATCAATAGATTGCGCATAAACAGGTATCTCATTCATCCCAATCAAATCAATTTTTACCGGCATCATAAGCTGTGGCAATTCTTGGGTAAAAATTTCACGCTCTATGGTGTAATGTACCTTAAGTACTGCTTCATTATTGCGTCTAAACTGTTCAAAAGATCGTTTCTGCTCGACAGGTTTAGGTTGATCGGTATCGTCAATAAATTTTTGAAATAGTTTAGCAAAAACAGCTGTCGTAGCAGGTACATCAATATTTTTTGCAGGGGTGAAGCTTAACAGATTACTATTGTAGCTACTTAAATAGTTTATATATTCTTTATTGATGAGCGCATCGCGCTTATCAAATGAAACCTGTCCATTTGTTTTGGCAATAGAGGAAACTTTACCCTCAACCATGTGCAAGTAATCTTTAAACAACTTGTAATCCTGCTCGTGTAATATGGTGCGTACAGCAGCCATTTTGTTGGTAGAGTAGTTGAAATGCACACCTTCATCACCAAACAATAGGAGTCCGACAGAGATGCGTTCTTGTATCTCAGGACGGATAATTGCAGTTACTATGCTATAAAAAGTTGCCATATCAGCGGTTTTTAATACTTAACTTCAAAAACTTCTTTTGCCATATCAGATGGGTTTATGATAGGAATAAGATGCTTTTCATAAATGGTGCCGGCTGTGTTTTTGGCCATCAATGCCCGTGTATGTGTAAATGAAATGCTGAGCATTGTTATCAATAATCCGTCAGGGAGATCTAGCGAATTCGTCTTTTCATCATAAAACTTAATCAAATCCTGAATTAAAAACAGGTTTGATACTTTTATGTGAACCAATACTTCTTTGCTTTCTTCTTCTTTCAAATCTGCGGATATCTGAATTTCAAAGGTGTTTGCATTTTGGTCAAACTCCACATAAAAACCAAAAGCAAATGACAATTGCCCAGGGAGTAAATCTGCACTATTAATACTAAATGCCAATTCTTTAATTTTGGCAATACCTAAGCCAACTTGTTGTTCTTTACTCATTATGCTGCTTCTTGCGATTTGCCTGATGGAATAATATATTCTATTGTAGTGTCAAGAATTTTAAAAGTAAATTGATCGCTTTTGATTGAAAACCATTTTGAATTATTGCTATAGTTTAAGAGTAGTGGCTTATTCACTTGTTCATTCACCATTTTTGACACGTTTTCCATCTCGTAAATATCTTTAGTATCTAGGTACTCAACTACGGGGGCTTTTTGCATTTTTAGCGAAAGTTCTACCCATTTCTGAAGCGAGAAATTACATTCTCCACTCAAAATTTGGGTTACATATCCTTTGCTTACTCCCCATTCTTTGGCAAGTGTGGTTCTATTCCAATCTTTCGATTGCATGTAATCAAGCACTTCTCTGTAAATCTGATTTTGAAGTTCTTCAACCCAATACTCCGGGGTATTCATTAATTCTTTTTTGCTTAGCATATTTTACCTCCTTGATTCCAGATAACTTTTCTTTATATTCCTGAAACGTGTAATGTCTTGTTTTTGTGTTGTTTTCTTTCCACCAATTACAATTATTCTTCCGGTGTCTTTTTCATGAAACATATAAACCCGCAAGTGTTTGGTTTTAATTTCATATTCTTTTACTGATTCGTTCCTGAGTGTTATGTCTTTGTGTTTTTCTTTTGGTATTGTTTTTAGGTCGGATAATTGTTGCATTCGGGCTTGAATGGTTCTTATCTCGCTTGCCAAATTGCCATCGTTTTCACATTGTGCACAAAATGCATCAAACTCACAATCGCCATTTACAACCAATTTGTAAAATGACAACTTTCCCTCAATTTCTGACAACTTTTGCAGTGCAAATGTATACATTTATTGTTTACTTATAACTAAACCAGGTTGAAATTATTTTTTTATATAATTGATTAGCAATAATATAAAATTTTAGTTAAAATTTATTTAGATTAGGTTATTCAACGCAAATAACTAATTTCTGACTGTATATGATGCGGTTCAATTTGTTCTATGGAGTGGAGATGCTTCAAGGATTAGGATCATTTGAAATAATATGATATAAAATTAGACATAGAATTTTCTTCAACAACAAAATCTTCATTAAATATACTTGAAAATAACAAGGCTACCTTAGTCAAATCATTATTGAAAACCGTTTTTAATTTTAAGCAGATTTCTTTTAGGGCGATTAGCATGTCTTTCCTAACTCGTTCTTCAACTGTTACGCCATTTAATTCTACCTCCCACATTTCTATCAATTCATTAAAATGTAATTGCTCAACTAATAATGGGAAGTCCTCGTGTCTATTACATTCAAATACCTCATACATACACGTTTCACATAAATTTGCGAATGCTAAGGCATTAATTGCACTTTCGTATCTCGGATTTCCATAGTCTTCGTAATTTGGTAAATGAAGTAGCGGCTTAATTACTCGGTATAATTCATAAGAATTTGAAACCTCTGAATCTAAATGTTCTCTAAATATATCCTCTTCGGTTGGTAAATTTTGTCTTTTCATGTTTCTTGTATAATTTGTTATTTAATATTTGGCTGTGAAGTATTGGCTTTGGTGTTACGTTCCTTAATTAAGGACAAATGTTCCTTATTTGTCATTAACCATTGATTTTCTGTTGTTTAAAAATAATATTATTTGTTCCTTAAATGATGCTTAAAGTTTCTTGAAGGCATATTTGGCATTCTTATCTCTTTGTTTTGCGCTTAATCGATCTAAGATTTTTTCTTCCACCATAAATTGATTCAAGTATATTCTTACGGTTTTCTCATTAATTCCCGTTATCTCAACAAGCTCCATAAGTGTAGCTTGGTTATGATAAAATAGATATTGCAGTATTTTTTTCTGCGTGTCATTATAAGTAGGCCAATTGTCTTGAATGATTTTTAGAATTGAGTCCGAAATGGTTTTGGTGTGCTTGCTAATCTTATTGCGCAACGTTAAATATACATTCCCGTTTTTCTCAACATATTCAGGTGTCGATAGCATTGATTTTTCCATCGATTGATAAATTCTGGAAACACCTTCATTTAATTGCCTCACAAAACCCATATCTTCCAAAGCTCTGGCAATTCTGGGGTTTCTTGAAAATCTTTCTGTTCTGATATTTTCAACATTTACTTGGGCTGGTAAAGGGCCACTATTGGAAATTTCAAGTCTGTCATCAAAATGTTTGATATAGATGGCGTTACCTTGTACATTGTATGAACGATGGCATAAGGCATTTACAACACCCTCAAGCCAAGCTTCTTCTGGATATTCTGGAACCTTTATAAAGCGACCTGTTTCCAAATCCAAAAAGAAATAGTCTTTCAGGCTTGCCTTTTGAAACTTCTTAACGTGATCAATTATCCAAGGGATATTGTTTTCAAACCGTTCATCCTTTATTACATTATGCTCGATACCTGTTTTGGCTTCTACACCTTCATATCGGATATATCTGAGCGATGATGACGTAATATATTTTTCAGGGTCTTTAGCAAAGAGCAAAATCCCTGCTTTCTTGATTTTGGATTGCCCATCTTTTTTTATTGCCAAATGTCTTTTTACAAGCAAATCAAGAACATCACCTGTATAATTAAGTTTCTCTTTATACCTATTTAGCAGCTTTATATCAAGGTCATTAAAATCGAAATCCGGCTCTATCTCATCCTCAAACTTTCGTATCTGTTTGTCGTATTCCAATTTTCTGACAGCATCTCTATCTAGCAGCTTATTCTTATCATCAACTCTTAAATAAATTTGTTCATTATCTTTTCTTTTGAATATCCGCTCAATATCTTGATCAACATGATACAGGAAAATTAGCTTTTCTTCAATTTGAACTTCTTCAAGTTTTATATTACCATGTGGTTGAATAAAATCAATATAGAGATTTCTGTATTCACTAAGTTTATCTCCTAAACCACTTAAATCTTGTATGGTTCCATCATTGGCAACACCAAACGCCAATACACCGCCATCTGCATTTAACATTCCAATCAACTCATTGGCAATTTTAGTTGGATTGACTTCTTTTTCACCCAAACCCTTTCGCTCAAAATATTGATTCTCTCTCTTGTTTTGAAGAAAGTCGAGTGTGATTTGTGTATTGAATTGTGAAACTATCATTTCGTTATTTTCATCAATTTAAACGCTCTCCACAATTTTAACTTCTTCTTCCGTCAAATTAAATTCACGATATATCAAACCATTTATTTTCTTTTCAATGTTGTCGCTATCAATATCTTTGTTATGAATTTTATCAACAAGTTTGATTATTTCATCGATATGATTTTGCGATGTTGGAATTAGCATTTTTTCAATAGTTGTTTTCTTAAAAACAAATGCTCCGCCAGCAGTTTTTTCTCCAATTACAGAAAAGTAAAATTGAAACAATTTAGAATTAAATAAAGCAAGCAAATATTTAATAGGTATAATATCTGAGGTTAGGAAAAAAGAAGCACTTGTTAATAAATGCTTTTTAGTGTCAAGAGCAAAGTCCCAGCCACCAGATATTAAACCCCAGACAATCTTTTCAGAATCAAATAAATCATAATAACTTGCTGCACATCTTTGAAGTGCATACCATTCGTATCTAATACCTGTTTCTGATTTATTTCTTTTTTGAAGTTCCTTTTTGTAATTTAATAGATGATTAAATTCGTTTGGGTAACTAGATTCAAAAGCATTTTCAGCTTGCTGGCTTGCCCCGTTTATACTTGCATCATTATGAAGAGGGAAATGCCACGGTATAAATAATAGTTTCAGTTTGTTTTCTATAAGTGAATATCGATGAATATCTTTACCCCTAAGAAAAATTCTTGATATCGGAGAGTTGTAGATAGGAGAAGTTTCATTTATAATAAAAGCATTATCAAATCCTGTTGTAATACCTCTCCTAATCTGAATCGATATATCTGAACTAATTTCTTTTCCTTGTTTCTTTAATTTTTCAACTAATTTTTGTTCATCAATTTTAGTAAAGAGCCAAAAATCATTTGAAAGTAATTCTGAGTCAATTATCGTTATATTTTCCTTATATCTTATGTTGAACTTTTCTTGGTCTATGCTTTCATTTAAAAATTCAAGAAACCTAAATTTTTGTAGGGCTCTTTTCTTTTCGATTGATATTATAACACTTGAAACTAATGCCTCATCAAAAATTGGGACTAGTTCAAAATTGATAATCTCTCTAATATTAAATTGCTTTAAAAAATTTCGTAGTGGTCTGCCATATTCTGTATTAAAAAACTTATTGGTTGAAATATAAGAAAATTGTCCTCCGTCCTTTAAAATATTAAAGGCTCTTTCAAAAAAGAACACACTAATATCTGCTGTGCCTGAATATACTGAGTACCAATCACTATAAGAAAGTGTAGCTCCCTTAGATTTACGTTGTTGAATATAAGGCGGATTTCCAATAACCACATCAAAGCCCACAAAATCGCCATCATCATTTAGCACTTCGGGAAATTCAAAACGCCATTCAAAAGCGTTTTCAAAAATCTTGTTGGCTTTTATTTCTTCAATTTCGGTTTCAAGTTTTTTGGTTTCTTCGGTCAGTTGTAGCACTTTTTTGTTCCAATCGGCTTTTTCCTTTTTGCTCATTTCAAAAAGTTGTCCTTGATTGGTCATTTGATACAAGTCGCCTGAAAGTTTGCGTAGTTTCTTTACTTTCGGGTCGTTCAACGAAATTTCACTTCTAAAATCCGATTTAATGTCGGCAATCAGTCGTTCCATTTCTCTTTTTTGTTCCTTGCTTTCAGCGTTTCGGTAAGTATCAACTGCTATTCGGTAGCTGTCAATCGACCACTTACTTTTTTTGAGTGCTTGTTTCAAATCGGCATCAATGGCAAAACGGCTTACTAAAGAGTTTCCGCATTTAATATTGATGTCAATATTCGGAAGTGTTTCTAATTCTGTTGCGTTCTTGTAATACGCATTTTTCAAAAGCTCAATCCACAAACGCAAGCGGCAAAT
>CAYSBE010000093.1:0-10390 GCA_964429245.1 uncultured Bifidobacteriaceae bacterium
CTATATTAATATTACAAGCCTGTGATAAAAAGGTTGAGAGATCCGCGGCTATTCCCGAAGTAAGTGTTGTAACAGCACGTTCAAGCGATTTGCCATTGTATGTTGAATATGTTGGCCAGGCATATGGTTTAACAGATGTATTAATTCAAGCGCGTGTACAAGGATTAGTTACTGGCATGTATTTTAAGGAAGGTTCATTTGTAAAAGCAGGTGACCAATTATATACAATTGATGATTTGCCTTATCAGGCAAAGGTTTCAGAAGCAGATGGTAAGCTTGCAGATGCAGCATCAGAACTTACACGTGCAAAAAATGATTTGGCAAGGGTGGTCCCTCTTGTAGAGTCAAATGCTTTAAGTAAAAGAGATCTTGATGCAGCTACAGCCGCAGTAAATGCAGCCGCAGGAAGGGTGAAAGCGGCAAGGTCAGCAAAAACAAATGCCGAAATTGAGCTTGGATTCTGCAGGGTAGTGGCTCCGGTATCTGGTATTATTGGAATTTCGGATGTTCGCACGGGTGATTTTGTAGGAAGCCTAAATTCAAAATCGCTCAATACCATATCTGATATTACCAAAATGCGTATTCGCTTTTCGATAAGTGAAAATGATTATATCCATTTTTTAAAAATAATTGAAAAAACAGGAACGGCAGATTCGCTCCGCCAAACCAAGGTTGATTTATACTTAAGCAATGGCGACAAGTATCCTATACCGGCTACATTTAATTTAGTTGAAAGGCAAATTGATGCAGCCACGGGTTCATTAACACTCGAAGCACTTGTAGCTAATAATCAAGGAATGCTCAGACCCGGTCAATACTTAAAAGTTAAATTTCCATCAGAAATGCTCCAAGGTGCAATTATGGTTCCTCAACGAGCAGTGCTTCAATTGCAGAATATGTATCAAGTATGTTTGTTAAATGATAGCAACAGAGTTGAAATCAAAACCATCAAAACGGGTCCGCGTATTGGCGAAAATTGGGTGATTACAGAAGGGGTGAAAGCCGGTGACAGGGTTGTGTTATTAGGAACAAAAGTAATTAAGCCCAACACATTGGTGAAGCCGATTATGGTGGGTTCAGATACAACACGTTTAGCTAAATAAATAAAAATCATGAGCGAGTTATTTATCAAGCGCCCCATTTTTGCCATGGTTATTTCTATACTCACGGTGATTCTTGGTCTATTGTCTTTACAAAAATCTCCAATTGCACAGTATCCTGAAATAGTACCTCCATCCATACAAATTACTGCTAATTACACTGGAGCTAATGCCATCAATATGGAGCAATCGGTAGCAACTCCAATTGAGCAGCAAGTAAATGGTGTAGAGAATATGATCTACATGAAATCGATTAACAATAATAGTGGAGTTACTTCTCTTACTGTTTCGTTTGATGTAGGAACCAATCTTGATAATGCCAATATGCTCACGCAAAATCGCGTGAGTCAGGCCAATGCATCCTTACCCGAAGAAGTAATCAAACAAGGTGTTGTTACTCAAAAGTCGCTGGCTTTTCCGCTTATAATGTATTCTATTGTGTCTAGTGATACGGCATTTAATGGCGAATTTCTTACCAATTACACATACCTAAATATCATTGATAATATCTCGCGAATAAAAGGTGTTGGTCGTATCAATGTTTTTGGAGGAACTGAATATGCTATTCGTGTGTGGGTTAAACCCGATTTGTTAGCCCGATTAAGCCTTACACCCGCAGATATTATTAAAGCTATTCAAGATCAAAACGTAATTGTGCCAGGCGGTACTTTTGGTGGTAATCCTGCAATTGACGGCAACCAATTTACTTACACTGTAAAGTTACAAGATAGGCTCATTACAGAAGAAGAGTTTGGAAACATCATTGTAAAGTCAGATAATGAAGGAGCTATTGTTAGGCTTAAAGATATAGCACGTATCGTACTTGGAGTTCAGAATTACGATTCAAAGAGTAGAACAAATAAACAAAATTCAACCTCCATTGCGGTATTTCAGGTGCCAGGTTCTAATGCATTAGATGTAGCTACTAATGTTACCAAGCGCATGGAAGAATTGAGCCAAAACTTTCCTTCTGCTTTGTCATATAAAGTATCGATGGATACTACCGAATCCGTAACGGTTGGGGTTGAAGAAATTCTTCATACACTATTTGAAGCAGTTATATTAGTTATTCTTGTTGTATTTATCTTTCTACAAGATTGGCGTGCTACATTGATTCCATTACTTACCGTTCCGGTATCATTAATAGGAACATTCATTTTATTTCCTGTACTAGGATTTTCGGTAAACGTACTTTCCTTACTTGGAATGGTACTTGCCATAGGTTTGGTTGTTGATGATGCCATTGTGGTAGTGGAAGCTGTAATGCATAATATTGAAAAAGGCATGCAACCCAAAGAGGCTACCAGCAAAGCTATGAAAGAGGTTGGTGGTCCTGTAATTGCCATAGCGCTTGTATTGATTGCGGTATTTGTACCAGTTGCGTTATCGGGTGGAATCACCGGTCGCTTATACCAACAGTTTGCAATAACCATTGCCATATCAGTTGCCTTCTCTGCATTAAACGCGCTAACACTAAGTCCTGCACTTGCTTCTATTTTGCTTAAGCCCAAAAGTGAAAAGAAAGGTCCATTGCAAAAATTCTTTGATGCATTCAATCGTTGGTTTGAGCGTTTCACAGAAAGTTATGGAAAAGTTGCTGCATTTTTTGTTCGAAAAGTCATCATCAGCGTATTTATTTTAGTTGGTGTCGTATTGGCATCCTATGTTTTAGGAAATCGC
Organism: uncultured Bifidobacteriaceae bacterium; assembly: GCA_964429245.1. Classification (GTDB taxonomy): domain Bacteria; phylum Bacteroidota; class Bacteroidia; order UKL13-3; family UKL13-3; genus CAYSBE01. Next base: position 2,781 of record CAYSBE010000093.1, read on the forward strand.
ATACCTTCTGGGTTTCTTCCTGAAGAAGATCAGGGATATATATTACTTGGTATGCAACTTCCCGATGCAGCTTCACTTGAACGCAGTGATAAAGTATGTGCAAAAATTGAAAGCATATTAGCCGAATTTGAAGAAATAGGAACCACAACAGCAGTTATCGGTATGAATGTTTTTACTTTTCAAACTACCAGTAATACTGCTACATTTTTTGTGCAACTTAAACCTTGGGATGAACGAAAAAGAACTGCATCACAACTTATTCGTGCAATTAATGCAAAGCTCATGACATCAGTTACCGAAGCCACAGCTATGGCTTTTGGTCCACCACCAATCCCTGGTTTAGGGACATCAGGAGGATTTAGCATGTTCATTCAAGACAAACAAGGCAATACCCCTCAGTATTTGTCGGAGAATACAGCTAAGTTTATTGCTGCAGCTTCACAGCGCCCCGAAATTGCCAATGTATTTACCACATTTAAGTCTACAGTTCCGCAGAAATATATTGTGCTTGATAAGGATAAAATTAGCAAACTTGGTCTTACGGTAACAGAAGCCACCAAACCAATTTCTGCTTACATGGGCGGTGCTTATATTAATAACTTCAATCGTTTTGGTAGGCAATACCGCACCTACTTACAAGCCGAAGCTGATTTCAGAATGACACCAGATGATTTAAAAGGATACTTTGTAAAGGACAAAAGCGGTAACTTGATTCCTGTTAGTACATTTGCAACAGTAATTGATACCATTGGTCCGGATTACACTATTCGCTACAATATGCTTCGGGCCATCGAACTAAATGGAAGTCCAGCAAAAGGATATAGCAGTGCGCAAGCATTAAAAGCCCTTGAAGAAACAGCAAAAGAAGTATTGCCAGCAGATATGGGCTTTGAATGGTCAAACATTTCTTTTCAAGAAAAACAATCTGAAGGTAAGGGGAATGTGATGTTTTTGATGGCATTGATTTTTGTGTTTTTAATTTTAGCCGCTCAGTATGAAAGTTGGTCACTACCTTTTAGTGTATTACTTGGAACGCCATGGGTAATTATGGGTGCTTTATTTGGCATTTTTTTAACAGGATTATTTAAAGATGGATACGTAAATAATGTATTTGTTCAAATAGGTCTTGTGATGTTAATAGGATTGAATGCGAAGAATGCCATCTTGATTGTGGAATTTGCAAAAATGAAACGAGAAGAAGGCTATACAGCAATTGACGCTGCTATTGAAGGAGCAAAAATGCGCTTAAGACCAATTCTAATGACTTCGTTGGCTTTTATATTGGGAGTAGTGCCGTTGGTTATTGCAGAGGGTGCCGGGTCTGAAGCTCGAAAAGTAATGGGTATGGCCGTATTTAGTGGAATGGTTATATCTACAATCATGGGTGTTATCCTCATCCCGTCTTTATATGTACTTATTGAAAATTTAACTTCGAAAGGAAAGAAAAAGGAGGTGAAGTCATGAAAAATTGGATATCCATTATAGTCATATTTTCATCATTGCAAGCATGTAGAGTAGGTCCGGAATATGAACGAAACGGTATTGCAGCAAATAAAAAAGAGTATGCAAGCTTGGACAGCTCAAAGCAAAATGCAACAAAAATTGATAGTTTAAAATTAGAGAAATGGTTTGACCTGTATAAAGATGATGCGCTTCGACAATTAATAAAAGCAGCCATGGAAAATAATCCTGATATGCGCTTGGTAGCTGCTCGAGTTGAAGAAGCAAGGGCAAATGCAGGAGCTGTAAGGGCAAGTTTATTGCCAACCCTTGGTTATGATATAGGTGCCGGATTTAATAGAAATGGAACCAATCCTGAGGCTGCACTTGTTTCTCGCGAAAGAGATTATTTTAACGGGGCTGCTACTTTGAGTTGGGAAATTGATTTGTTTGGTAAAATACGCAATAATAGAAACTCATTTATCAATACCTATTTGCAACAAGAAGCACTTCAGCGTAACTTGATGGTGAGTCTAGTTGCCGAAGTTGCAGACAATTATTTTTTATTAAGAGACCTTGATAACAGGCTTGTGATTGCTAAACGTACAGTTGAAAGCAGAAAAGAATCACTTCGCATCAATACCGAAAGATTTAATAAAGGATACACAGCTGAAATTGATAAACTCCAATCTGAAATTCAGTTGGCAAGTGTTGAGGCAGTTGTTCCTTTGCTGAAAAGACAAATTCAACAAGTAGAAAATCAATTGAATTTATTGACAGGCCGAAATGGAGGAAGCATCAACAGAGGATTGCTCAATAAAGAGCAAACTTTGCCTCCTGAAATTCCAGCAGGTATTCCATCACAGTTGCTTGAGAGAAGACCAGATATACAAGCAGCAGAGTTTGCATTGAAGTCACAATACGATCGCATAGGTGTTGCACAAGCCAATCGATTTCCTACTTTGAATCTAACTGCAGTTTTGGGCATGGCTAGTCCACAACTAACAACACTTGTTAATGGACAATCGCCATATACTGCCGTTGCAGGTGGGCTAACTGGTCCTATTTTCGCATTTAACCAAAATAAAAGAAGGGTAGATGCCGAGCGCCAAAAAGCAGAACAATTTCAAGCTACTTATGACAAAACAGTATTGCAAGCTCTATTAGATGTTGATTTTGCCTTGGCAAATAATACTACATTGTCTGAAGAGTATAATGCACGTAAAAGACAAGTAGCGGCAGCTGAAAAAGCATATAAACTAAGTAGGCAACGATATGATTTTGGCTATACCTCCTATCTTGAAGTGCTTACACAAGAAAACTTTTTGTTTGATGCTGAAATACAGGAATCCATAACCCTACGACAAAAGCATTCAGCTATTGTGACACTTTACAAGGCTTTGGGTGGAGGCTGGTAAAATTCTTGCTTAAGATTTGTTATCTTTCTGAACATTTTAAGCTACTCAATGGTTAGCATTACTGAATAACATGCAAGGGTTCAGATTTTCAAAATATACACCTAACAGCGAAGCCAAATCAAAATTTGAGCAGATGTTGGATATTTTTATGCAGTTGCTGCAATACACCGCAGGTGATGCATACGAAGCGCTGCAATGGATGAACCAACTAGATCAAGAACATCATTTTACCGATGATGAATATGGTATGGGCGATTTCATTGAAGAGCTTAAAAACAAAGGATACATTAAAGATAATCCTACAGATGGCAACATGGCTATTACCTCCAAAACCGAACAGACTATTCGGAAAAAAAGTCTGGAAGAAATTTTTGGGAAGCTTAAAAAAGCCAACAAAGGCGACCATCGTACATCAAAAACAGGACAAGGCGATGAACAAAGCTCAGATACCCGCCCTTTTCAATTTGGAGATATGCTTGAGCAAATTGACTTTACAGAAAGTATACGTACGGCACAAATCAATCATGGAGTTGACGCATTTCGACTAAATGAAAACGACTTACACATTCGTGAAACGGATTTTAAAGCACAAACTTCTACAGTGCTCATGATTGACATTTCGCACTCCATGATTTTGTATGGAGAAGACCGCATTACTCCTGCTAAAAAAGTGGCTATGGCATTGAGTGAATTAATTACCACTCGCTACCCAAAAGATACCTTGGATATTGTTGTGTTTGGTGATGATGCACGGCCCATTGAAATAAAAGATTTGCCTTACTTGCAAGTTGGTCCATTTCACACCAATACAGTAGCAGGTTTAGAACTGGCAATGGAAATACTTCGCAAACGAAAAAATCCTAACAAGCAGATCTTTATGATTACAGACGGTAAACCCACTTGTCTGAAAATTGGTGACCAGTATTACAAGAATAGCTTCGGGTTGGACCGTAAAATTATAAACCGTTGTCTTAACCTCGCAGCTTCGTGTCGCAAACTCAAAATTCCAATCACCACCTTCATGATTGCTACCGATCCTTATTTGCAAAATTTTGTAAGAGAATTTAGTGAGATGAATAAAGGCAAAGCGTTTTTTGCTGGGCTTGATAATCTAGGGGAGTTTATATTTAAAGACTTTGAACAAGGAAAAAACAAAAAATTGTATTAACCAAATGGCAAAAACAAATAAACAACAGTTAACAGATATTAAAACATTAGGTCAACTTAAAGCTTCAGCCTATAAACCAAAATCAATTAAAGAAGAAATTAGGGCTAACCTCATTGCTAAACTTAAAAACAATGAGCCAACCTTTACTGGAATTGTTGGATATGAGGATAGCGTAATACCTGAGGTAGAGAGGGCATTATTAAGTGGACACAATATTCTATTTCTGGGTTTGCGCGGACAAGCCAAAACGCGTATGGCAAGGCAAATTGTTCAATTGTTTGACGAATACATTCCCGTTATTTCAGGAACTGATTTAAATGATGATCCATTACATCCAATTACGAAACAAGCATTACAAATAATTGATGAAAAGGGTGATGAAACGCCCATCAATTGGATTCATCGCAGTGAAAGATATGGAGAGAAATTGGCTACACCCGATGTGAGTGTTGCAGATTTGATTGGTGACATCGATCCCATAAAAGCAGCTAACCTCAAATTGAGTTTTGCAGACGAGCGTGTAATCCATTACGGAATAATACCTCGCAGCAACAGAGGTATTTTTGTCATCAACGAATTACCCGATTTGCAGGCACGCATACAGGTAGCTTTATTCAATATACTTGAAGAAGGTGATGTGCAAATCAGGGGATTTAAACTTCGCTTGCCGCTAGATATGCTTTTTGTTTTCACAGCAAACCCCGAAGATTATACCAATCGCGGAAGCATTGTTACACCATTAAAAGACCGCATTCAATCACAAATTCTTACGCACTATCCGCATCGCATTGAAGATGCTTTGGAAATTACTGCACAAGAAGCGCGAATTGATGTTTCGCAAAAGGATAATATTGTCGTACCACACTTAATAAAACAATTGATTGAGCAAGTTGCTTTTGAAGCCCGTAACAATGAGTTTGTAGACAAAAAAAGTGGGGTGAGTGCCAGACTAACCATTGCTGCATTTGAAAATGCGGTAAGCGCTGCCGAAAGAAGAATGCTTATCAATGGTTCAGATAAAACGCAAGTTTGGATTAGTGATTTAGCTGGAATTATTCCAGCCATTACAGGAAAAATTGAGTTGGTTTACGAAGGAGAACAAGAAGGACCCTACCAAGTAGCGGTGCAATTGGTGGAGCGATCCATACGCAGTATGTTTATTCAATACTTCCCAAGTCCCGAGAAAAACAGAAAGCGCAAATCTAAGCAAGATGAACCGGAGGTTTCCCCCTATGCTTCCATTATCAAATGGTTTGATGAAGGAAACCAAATTGATTTGCTTCACCGCATGGATGACAAACAAAAAATGAAGTCGCTCAAAAATGTAAACGGGTTGGAAGCTTTTGTCAAAAACAAATATCCAAATCATAATGAAATGGAGACCGCATTGTTGATGGAATTTGTTTTAAATGGACTAGCTGCTTATTCAATGATTAGCAAAAATATCGTGCAAGGAAAAGTAGTGTTTAAAGACATCATGGGTGGAATGATGAACTTTTCGAATATGGATGAAGAATAGGAATGTGATGTATTTAAAATAAAAACGGTCTGCAGTATTTCATTTCTGCAGACCGTTTTTATTAAGTGTTAGTTTGAAAATTATTTATTAATAATCAACTTAACTGTTCTGCTTCCATTCTCATTGCTGAAGTTTACAAAGTAAATTCCATTTGGCAATTCGGCAATGCTGATGTTGTCATTAAATTTCTTATCAGTGTAGGTGCGGTTGATATATGCTTTGCCCAACACATCATAAATGGTCACAGCAACAGGAACGGTTTGAATAAAATCAGCAGATATATTCAATACACTGTTTGCAGGATTAGGGAACAGTTTTAGTTGAGCATAAGTTAATTCATTTACACCTGAACTTAGTGTATCAATTACCACAACTGTACGAGAAAGAGAATCGCTATTGCCCCAAGCGTCAGTAGCTTTATACCAAATGGTATACGTACCTGCTGTTGCAGTATCCACTGTTCCCATTACAATAATTGCATTTGTGATGTCGCCATCTATATTGTCAATAGCTGTTGCACCGGCATCAACCCATGTGTTATTTAGGTAAGTTGTATCCGGATTGTTACCCAGTATGGTAATTACTGGAGCCACTGAATCCAATTTACTTAAGTCAATATCCGATAATCCACGAGGAATCAATTTGAAATTTCCGAAACCAAAGTACATTGGGCCTTGTATGAAGTCCATTTCCATGCCAAGTTTAATGCGCTTGTTTAATCCACGTAATGCCGCATTCATATCGTCTACACGTAGACCATTTCCTGCTCCATTTGCGCTGAAAGAAAATTCTTCAAAATTACTTGGGGCATCCGGATTAGTATTTGAAATAGCTACCGAATCAAAGCGTACCAATACACCTTCCCATGGGCGTGAATAGGCAATGCGGTTTAATGAAAATGAATCTATTGATAAGGTTGTTTCAAATGCAGGCAAGGCATTTCCAGATGAAATTTTATTGCCACGAATATTGAATAGGGTAGTCACGTTAAAGTTTTCAGTAACGCGTCCGCTAGTAATTTCTACTGAGTCACCAACTTCCCAATTAGCCATAGAATCAACCCCTGTAGAGCGTTGAATAAATATAGCAGAGTTTGGTCCATTACCTGCTTGCAAGGTTGTTAGATTAGTACCTCCGGCAACAAAGTTACGTCCGGTAACTATACCTCTTACACTCATGGAAGGAATTGAGTCGCCACTCCAGATAGATGAGTTGCTGTTGGTGATGCTAAACTGTAAAATAGGAATACTATTTACACCATTAGTTGTAGTCAAATAACTCTGTCCAATGGTTAATGGATCAGGGAAAAATGTTTGGCGGTCTTTACGGTCTTCAGCACGCAACCAATAAGTTACTACACTTTGTGAAGTTTGTGGCGGTATTTTAGCTGCAAAGGTATTTGGAAACCCAACAACAGGCGTCAAGTTAACTGAATCCATTGCGCCACCATTTATTTTATAATGCAATTTTGAGGTGCGCAAGGTCGTATCTCCAACGGTAATTTCAAATACTAATGTAGTGGAATCGGTGGATGTTGCCACAACAGGTGTTCTCCTGATGAATTTAATGATAGGAGGGCATGAGGTGCATACTTTAACATCTCCTGGATGAATTGGAATAATACCATATCGTTGAACACCAGAAGCTGCATATTCAGTAACAATACCTTTTATAAATTCTAATCGAGTACCTACTGAAGGCGCCTGAAAAGTATTGGGAATTGTAGGTATAGTGTCTTCGTTGTCATCTCTACGGAAATAAGCTGACATATCACGAACATCAAGAACGTTTCCTTGGTCATCAATTACACTCCAGAAAGTACGGTTACCGCTTATCTGAACACTGTAAACTGTTACATCTCTAACTTCTACCAAAGTACCTTCCCATTGTTCAGCCGTTTGTTTTTGTTGTACCCAGCCGGTATTAGGGTTTCCTGTCATTAAATCACTTGCTTTTATTACTGAGTACACCAACGTATCTTTCACGGTAGAAAGTGGTTCAATGGAATTGTCAAAATTCGGATTGTTACGGATTAGGTTCATCTGTGTTTCGCCCTGAAAATTGC
>CAYSBE010000094.1:0-10318 GCA_964429245.1 uncultured Bifidobacteriaceae bacterium
AGGCCTAGTTTTCTTCCGTCAAATCCCTGCCGGAGTTCCGGGTGCATACAGGTTGCTGGTAAACATGATTGAATTGGGGAAATAGGAGTTAAGTTATAGGTATTGAGTTATGAATGTTGAATAAAACGAAAAACAATGGCTAAAGAACAAAGTATTATCCAAGGTAAATCCTTTGAGTTTGCACTATTAATTATCGGACTATACAAACAACTCATAAGTCAAAATGAGTATGTGTTATCTAAACAACTTTTGAGAAGTGGGACTAGTATTGGTGCTAATGTGGAGGAAGCAAGCGCTGGACAAACCAAAAAGGATTTTATTGCCAAGATGTCGATTGCTTCTAAAGAAGCTAGAGAAACTTTGTATTGGTTGAAACTACTTCAAGAAAGTAACCTTGCAACTATTGATTGTTCAAAAGAATTAAATCAATGCATTGAAATTATAAATATCCTAACAGCAATTGTTAAAACCTCTCAGCAAAATCTAAATCACTAATAGTCCTCATTCTACTATAACTAATAACTTTACACTCATAACTCATAACACAAAATAAAAAAAATGAGCAACATTGATTGGATTGTATTACTGATAACACTTGCAGGAGTAATTGCTTACGGGGTGTATAAGAGCAAAAGCGAACACTCGCTTGACGGGTATTTCAAAGGCAGCAACTCTATGAGTTGGTTTATTATCCTGCTTTCCATTATGGGCACACAAGCAAGTGCCATTACCTTTTTATCGGCACCCGGGCAGGCTTATACCGATGGGATGCGTTTTGTGCAATACTATTTCGGACTGCCATTTGCCATGGTAGTGCTCTGCATCACCTTTGTGCCCATGTTTCATAAACTAAAAGTTTTTACAGCCTATGAATTTTTAGAACAACGTTTTGACTTACGTACGCGTGCCTTTACATCCATATTGTTTCTTATTTCAAGAGGTCTTTCAACCGGTATTAGCATCTATGCTCCTTCCATTATCTTGTCATCATTATTGGGATGGAATATTTATATCACCAATGTAGTAATGGGTGGATTTCTTATTATTTATACCATGACAGGTGGAGCCAAATCGGTTGCTTACACCCAAATGCAACAGCTCTTTATTGTATTTATTGGTATGTTTTTGGCAGGCTATATGGTTGTTAAGCTACTTCCCGATGGGGTTGGTTTTTCAGATGCATTGCAAGTAGCCGGCAAAATGGGTAAACTTAATATCATTGAAACCACGATTGATGTTACAGACAGCGCTTGGTGGAAAGACAAATACAATATTTGGAGCGGATTGATTGGTGGATTTTTTTTAGCCCTCTCCTATTTTGGTACTGATCAAAGTCAGGTGGGTAGATACCTCACGGCAAAAAATATAAAAGAAAGTAGAATTGGACTATTGATGAATGGATTGGTTAAAGTACCGATGCAATTTTTGATTTTAGTGATTGGGGCTTTGGTATTTGTGTTCTATTTGTATTACAGCACCCCCATTATTTTTAATCAAAAACTTAGTGATAAAATAGCTGAGGCATCTCCTCAAGATTATGCCTATATCGTTCATCAACAAGATTCGCTTAATAAACTAAGTGCTGTGCAAACAATGATGCTATCAGATGCAATGAGAGCAAATGACCATGCTAGCATAACACAAAGTGAAATAGATTTACAAAAAACAACAGCAGCTAAAGATGATTTACGAAAAAAAACCAAGGGTTTGATAAACCGTATAGATCCAACTGCTGACACCAATGATACGAATTATATTTTCTTGTATTTTGTTACCCATCATTTGCCCAAAGGTTTAATTGGGCTGTTGATAGCTGTAATCTTTCTATCAGCTTGGGGAAGTATTGCAGCCGCATTGCATTCACTCAGCACATCAACCATCATTGATTTGTATAAACGGATGTTGTTTCCCAACAAATCAGAAATTCATTATTACCGTGCATCAAAATGGGCTACCTTCTTTTGGGGTATATTCTGCATCGCTACTGCCATGTTTGCTACAAAGCTGGGAAGCCTGATAGAAGCGGTGAATATTTTGGGGAGCCTATTTTACGGAACCATACTCGGTATTTTTGTAGTGGCATTTTACCTGAAATCCATAAAAAGTAAGGCTGTTTTGATAGGTGCCATCATTGCAGAGTTGGCTGTAATTGTTGTTTATATTGCCGATTTGGTCTCATTCTTATGGCTAAATGTGATTGGTTGCTTGTTGGTAATTCTCATTTCAGCCCTTTACGAAAAAATAAATCCATCAAATAAAGCTGCTTAAAATTACCCAAGAGTGCCCATTCCATTGACATGCTTCTATCATCATGGCTATATTGTGTTGGATAGCCAAAATAAAAAAGCTTGTTTATCAAATATTTAACATACCTTGCACCCTTACTTAATTAAATAAAAATTACAATGCAAGAAGGAACAGTGAAGTTTTTCAACGAATCGAAAGGCTTCGGATTTATCAGTCCTAATGAAGGACGTGAAGACATTTTCGTACACGTATCAGGTTTAATCGACCAGATTCGCGAAAATGACAAAGTACAATTTGAAACAGAAAAAGGTAAAAGAGGTATCAACGCCATAAACGTTCAGACCATACGTTAATTTTTTAAACATTTTGTAACAAAGGCAGTCAGCAATGGCTGCCTTTTTTATTTTACATCAGTTCATCCAGTCTTTGTTGGGTAACTTTATTCACGGGAGCCAATGGCAGACGCACCATATTGTTGCATAATTTCATTTTGCTCATTACATATTTGATGCCACCCGGATTTCCATCAAGAAAAATGGCTTTCATCAAATCATATAGTTTGTAATGCAACAAACGAGCTTCATCAAAATTTCCGTTCAAACCTAAGCGCACCATGGTACTGAATTCTTTCGGATACGCATTGGCAATGACTGAAATTACGCCACACATACCCATAGACAGGTATGGCAAAGTCAAGTTATCATCACCGGAAATCACATTAAATCCTTTAGGTTTTGCAGCCAGTAAATCCATAAACTGCTCTCCATTTCCACTTGCCTCTTTTATAGCCATCACATTTTTACACTCTTTGGCAATGCGAAGCGTGGTGGATGCCAACATATTGCTACCCGTACGCCCCGGCACATTGTAAAGAATAATTGGAAGTGGTGTTGCTGCACTAATCGCTTTATAATGCTGGTAAATACCTTCCTGATTGGGTTTATTATAATACGGGCTAACAGATAGGATGGCTTCGTATCCTTTTACTTTAAACTGTTTTATTGAGTCAACTACTTCGGTTGTATGATTACCGCCAATTCCAGCTACGCAAGCCACACGGCCTTTTGCTTGCTGTGCCACAAAGGTGTATATTTTCTTTTTTTCTTCTTTAGTTAAAGTAACACTTTCACCTGTAGTGCCTAATGCCACAAGGTATTCTACACCACCACCAATGCAATGCTCAATTATATTTCCAAGTGCTTTGTAATCTACTTCGTTGGTTTTGGTAAATGGTGTTACCAATGCTACTCCGGTTCCAATCATATTTTTTAGGTTATAATTTTAAAATAAAAATCTATTTGTGATATAAGCTGTGTCAAGCCCGCTTCATTACCTGTATCAATCATTGCATCAAAATAATTCAACCCATCTTGAAAATTAGGACCTACTTTAAATTTTGCGTTACTCCATGCCGATAAAGCTAGCAAAGGTAAAATTGGTTTCTCATATAGGTTGAGCAACAAATCAAAATCAGTTTTCAAAAAAGTTTCGTATGCAGCTTTTTGGGGGAGTTTAAAAAAGTTCATTTTCTCATGCCAGCAAAAATCATTTTGCAAGCTATATTTTTTATTGCCCGGCAATTGGTGCATATCAACAAAACCAATGGTATATATTTTTTTGCCTTGAGATTTAAGTTCTGTAACGTACTTATGTATTGGTGGTTCTTTCTCAATAAATGTCGCATCATACAATATGGCAATATTTTCAGCAGCATTCAGCGTAACTAATCCAGGCTTTTTTTTAACCTGATCCAACTGTTGTTGAAGCATAAAAAAGCCCGTTCTGGTTTTTATATTTTCCAGCCATTGCATGGTCGCAAGTTATCAAATCAAGAAATAAAACCTAATACCTAAGTTATAAGGAAATGGGTCAGGTCTTCATTTTTTTCTTCTTGGCCGAAGGGAACAAGATATTATTCAAAATTAATCGGTAGCCTGGTGAATTTGGATGCAAATTTAAATCGGTTGGTGGCTCACCCACTTGGTGTTGATAGTCTTCGGGGTCATGTCCGCCAAAAAATGTCCATGTTCCTTTTCCGGCTGTACCATGTATGTAGCGGGCCTCACCCAATGCTTTGTTCTCTCCCATAATCAATACATCACTTTTCACAAACTGCTTGCGATAAGCAGTGGTTTGTCCATAAAATCCTTTAATCACTTTGGTGTGATTTTGACAAAGCATGGTTGGTACAATATCCCATTTGGCTGAAAAATCAAACAAAGTAAAACGATCCGTTTGTTCATTAACCGGTCTGGTTTCAGGAGTAGCATCAATATATGAATACTCATAAATATAGGGATCCATTACTAAGTTGAAGTCTTTGAATGCAAACGTGTTGTTAAAATTCAACTTACGATTGGCAGCCGGGTCGGCACCATCACCGTCAAACATGCTTTCGCAAATATCAACGCCATCTGCTGCAAGTGCTATATCATAACTATCCGTAGCTGAGCACATGGCAAACAAAAAACCACCTCCCAACACAAAATCCCTGATTTTTTTTGCAACGGCAAGTTTCAATTCGCTCACTTTGGCAAATCCATTTCGGGCAGCAGTTGCCTCTGCTTCCCTCACTTCAGCCTGATACCAAGCTGCATTATGAAATGAAGCATAAAACTTCCCGTATTGCCCAGTAAAGTCTTCGTGGTGCAAATGAAGCCAGTCATACTTAATCAAATTTCCTTGAAGTACTTCATCATCAAATACCACATCATAGGGTATCTCTGCATAGGCCAACACCATCGTCACTGCATCATCCCAAGGCTGTTTTGTTTTAGGAGAATAAACAGCAATTTTTGGTGCTTTGTGCAGTTTCACCAATTCCATATTGATATCGGGCTGAGCAATTTCAGATAAAATTTGTGAAACCATGCCTTCACTTATTACCTCATAGCTTACCCCACGAATGCGGCATTCTTTTTCTGACTGTTCCGTATGAAGGAGCATAAAACTTCCTCCTCGGTAATTCAACAGCCAGTCAACATCGTTTTCTTTCTTCAATTCCCAAAATGCAATTCCATATGCTTTTAAGTGGTTGCGTTGTGCTTCATCCATCGGAATGAGGATGCGTGCTGCCCAAACATCTGCATACACAACAAGAAAGGTGAATATGAAAAGGTATCTTATTAGCATGGTTCAATTATTAATATTCTCATTTTCAAATTTTCTCCAGGTTCCCTGTACTTTCATCACTTTCTCAATCACATCTCTCACACATCCCTCTCCTCCTTTAAAATCTGAAATATATAATGAAATATCTTTTATTTCTTGTACCGCATCTGAAGGGCATGTTGGCAGACCGACAAGTTTCATCACATCATAATCGGGTAAATCGTCACCCACATATAAGATCTCACTCATTGAAATTTGGTTCTCTTCACAAAGTGTTTGAAGGGTTTGTACTTTATCTTTTACACCTAGATGAATGTGTTGAATTTTTAGGAATTGTAGTCGTTTCATCACCCCATCTTGATTACCCCCCGAAATAATGGCGATGAAATAACCGGCCAATAGTGCACGTTCAATTCCATAACCATCTTTAACCAGAAAACTGCGAGGTTGTTCACCACTTTCCAACGCAAGTACTTTACCATCTGTTAGCACACCATCTACATCAAACACAAAACACTTGATGTCTTTTAATTTTGATAAATAATTCCCCATACAGCAAAGCTATGATATGCTGGGTTAATTTTTATACCTTTTGCGAATTGACTCACTCATTACCGAGTATATATTTTTATAATCCGGATACTTACTCAATAATGCCAAATGTTGGTTTACAGTATCCATATCTCCTCTTTTGGCCGGACCGGTTTGTACATCTTGTGTTGAAAGTGCAATTGCCTTTTCAACTGTTTGCCGCATTAAAGGATGTAGTATTTCCATTTGTAAATGCTTATCCTGTAGTAGGTGTGATGCAATTGAAAACAAGTGATTAGCAAAATTATTTACGAAAACAGCTGACAGATGAACATGCTTTCGGGTATCACTATTCATTTCATAGTACTTGCTACCAATTCCGGAAGCCAACTCTTTTAAAAAAGCCATATCTTCAACTTGTTTTGATTCCAAAAGAAATGGAACTTCAGCAAACGGCACCGGAAAATCTTTTGTCAGGGTTTGTAAGGGATAAAAAACGCCACGCCTGTGATGCTGCTTAAGTAAATCCATTTCCATCATACCTGACGTATGAACAACAAGGGCATTCGTTTCAGGAAGCATATCAGAAACAATTTGTATGGCTGTATCCGAAACTGAAATAATCACTACATCACTTGCTGCAAGCTCAGATACATCATTGGCAACATCGGCCTGAATACTAGTGGCAAAGGCTCTTGCCTTTGTTGCATCCCTGCCCCATACCTTATCAACGAAGAATCCTGAAGCTTGAAGTTTAGCTCCTAAATGAAAGGCAACATTGCCATAACCAAGTATGCTTATTTTTTTCAATGAATACTACTTAACTATGAAAAACAAAGTAAGTGAGGTTGAATTTACTTTACAAGCAATTTCGTTTCTGAAAGTCGCCTCCAAATTGCCAGTATAAATCCTATTATCATAATGATGGTACCACCCCAAACCAAATTAATCCAAGGAAAAACAATAGCTTTCATAATGATAAAATCACCAGATGTATCCAGCTCCGAGGTTTCTAATGTCAGTTTACCGGTTTCAGGATTTACCCCCGTAAAACGTATGCGCATTCTGCCATCTGCAACCATTGCGGGAAAATCAACAATTTGCCCATTGCTAATGCCATAAACTGCCTGAACCGGAACTTGTTGATTTAAACTAACCCAAAGCAGCTCTGCAGTAAGCATGATTTCATTTCCTTTCCTGAGCATGTTTGCTTCTTGGGTATTGCTTGATACTTTTTGCAAAATGATATAACCCTGATTGGTAATAATGGTATCGCCAGGTTTTACGTCATTTTTTATTTCATGAACATACTTGTCTTTCTCTCTTTCTTTCGGAACAGAACTAACATACGTAAACACATCATGCGAAATATAGTGTCGGGTATCAGGATTGGCAACTAAGCCCATCTTAGGATTTATTTGTGCATTTGGATACAAATCAAATTCATATTCCACCTCATTGGTTTCTGGATTAATCTTCTTGTAATGTACCTGGTAATATCTGTTTACCCAAATTTGGGTATCATTTTGATAGGTAATTTCATAGTCATTCATCCTCACCGTCTTTCCTCTTTCTAGTAGCACATGTTCCCTGTTTGCAGTGGCATCAAACTCTGGGTTTAATTGAAATCCTGACTGGTTGATGGATATTACCTTTTTATTGGCTGACGAAACCAACACACCCATTAATAAAATACCAAACCCAATATGGGCAACGCTTGAACCCATGAGTTTAATTTTTCCGGAAAATGCCGGTTTAAGCAACTGACTATTTGCACTAATGGTGAAAGCAGAAGCCCAAAGCAAACCGAAATAAAACCAGTTTTCGAGTTTAAACCCAAAATATAACCCTACTGAAACCACTACTGCTATTAGTGCGTGTAGTCCAATTTTGTTAATTGCTTTTTGGGTATTGTGTTTGTATTTGAGGAGTTGGGCGGTACCCGTAAATAGTGCAATTAAAATAGCTATTGGCATTTGCCATTTGTTGTAATGCATAATAACATCCGATGGGGGGGCTATATTCAATCCAAACAACTTATTGATAACAGGAACCGATGTGAAAATGATAACCTGAAATGCAGAAATAACCAAAACCAAACTCCCAACAAACATCCAAAACTCTCGCGAATAAACTTCTTCATCTTTATCAGATTTGGGAATTTGCTTACCCATCATCCAAAAGGTAACCACAAAAAATGTCAACCCTACTGCAATTGCAGGCCACGTAGGGAAATTATATTTCTCAACAGCCACTATCATCATGATAAACAGGGGAAGTGCAATGGTGTATAACCACTTATATTTTCCTGATGGCAACAATACAAATCCGGGAAGCCAAACAAACATCATGATAAATAGCAACAGTTGGCCACTCATTCCCAAATCGGTAAATGAATGCACAGAAGCGTTTCCAAGGATGCCGCTACGTGTTAGGAAAGTAGCATAAAGCACAAGCCAAAATGTAGAAATAGTGAGGATAAATGTAAGAATAAGTGCATTTCCTGAATGCTTGTAAATAAGCATGACATGCACTGCGGCAATTAATATCAACCAAGGGATGAGTGAAGCATTTTCAACCGGATCCCACGCCCAATAACCGCCAAAACTAAGCGATTCATAAGCCCAAAAACCACCCATGATGATTCCTGTTCCCAATACCATAACACTGATAAGTGCCCAAGGCAAAGCAGGTTTTAGCCATCCTGAAAAATCTTTGCGCCATAAGGCTGCTATAGCAAATGCAAACGGAATGATGGTGGTGGCAAATCCAAAAAATAAGGTGGGCGGATGGATGACCATCCAATAGTTTTGTAACAATGGATTTAAACCATTGCCATCTGTAATTTTTGATAAATAATCAGGTTGGCTAAATAATGGGGCGTTGCCCATTGCGTTTCGCAACAATTCAAATGGTGTGCTGCCAATTTTATACCCTAAAATGGTCACTCCTAAAAGCATTGAGGTAAGCACAACTTGCGATAACATGATAACGCTCATTACCTGTGAGGTCCAATTTTTAGCTGTACGCAGCAAAATATTCCCGATAACCATTTGCCAAAAAATCCAAAGCAAAAAGCTTCCCTCCTGTCCTTCCCAAAAACATGATATCATGTAATACACGGGCAAATCCAAGGAAGAATGTTGCCATGCATAATGGTATTCAAATAAATGTTTGTAGATGATATAGAACAACGTGCCGATAATTGTTAGCACAGACAAGGTATGTGTGTGAAAGGCGAGTCGGGCAATTTTTTCCCACTTTGCATCTTTCGTTTCAAACGAAAAATACCAAGCAATGGCAGCCAAAATTGATGTTGAAAAAGATATAACAACCGCGAAGTGGCCTAAGTTTCCCCAAAAAAGTTGCTCTCCTACGAATATGATTTCCTTCATGTAATTTTTAAATAAATGCCGACAAATGTATAAACAAACTCCGGGTAAAAATGATTTATTCTGATAGTTTTAGTAAGCGGTCGTTTTCAATGATTTCCACGCCAGTATGATTTGAAAAATAGGTTGCAAGCATGGCTTTGGCAACTTGGTTGGCTTCAATTGGCTTGTATTTAGATAACGGCCCAGCAAAAATGAATCTCAATGGTTTGAGCAGTTTTTGTGCAACCAACTCTCCCATACGAAATTCGCTTCTGTACCCTAGCAATAAGGATGGACGGTAAATATGCACACCGGCTAATCCACTTTGTATAACGGCTTCTTCCATCTCCCCTTTTACCTTGTTGTAAAATATAGATGAATGCTTATCTGCCCCCATTGCTGATACAACATGAATGGAAGAAACACCCATCTGTGATGCAATTTGGGCTACATGAACAGGTATATCATAATCTACGTTACGAAATGCTTGCTGCGATCCTGCTTTCGCGATGGTGGTGCCAATACAGCAAAAAACAGCATCAACGGTAAATGCTTCTTTATTTTTATCCAAATCAGTAAAATCGGTTTCGTGCACGATAACCTTATGATGTTTGATTGTCAAGGGTCTTCTAGATAACACATGAATATTTCCAATTCCTTCATTTTCTAAGAGTTGATACAACAATACTTTGCCTACTAGTCCTGTAGCCCCAACCAATAATACATTTTTTCCCATGAGCATGTTTGCTTAAATTGAGGGACAAACTTCGTTAAATTAATTATGTTTGCAGCCGTTTAAAATTAAAAATTAAATGAGACAAAATCATGAAATAGATTATTGCATTTTGGGTAATGAAATGCAATGTGTAGAAATTGAACTCGACCCTCAAGAAAGTGTGATTGCTGAACCGGGCAGTTTTATGATGATGGATAACAGCATTCAAATGCAAACCGTATTTGGAGATGGATCGGTAAAAGACTCGGGCATTATGGGTAAATTATTTTCGGCCGGAAAACGTTTACTTACAGGAGAAAACCTTTTTATGACAGTATAC
>CAYSBE010000095.1:0-9589 GCA_964429245.1 uncultured Bifidobacteriaceae bacterium
TGATAGTGCTTGCTTACAACTAAAGTTCATTTTTTGTATTTAAAATATTTAGGAAGTCCGATTAGAAATCCGACCCCATAGCTTAAATGCAAGGTAGGAAACGCCACCATCGCAGTGCATTTGGATAAAAGTGAAAGTCCATTAAGCATGCTATGTAAAACAACAGCTAAAATGTATAATGTCAGAGGCAACAGCCATATAAAGTGAAGCCATGCAAGTGGAATAGATAAGATATACAAACAGAATAGCGATGGGATAATGTGACGCAGCCTAAATCCCGATTTTACCCTTGCAAATACAAGTGGTTTATACAAGCCATATTCGAAGTATTGTTTCCATAGTTTCACAATAGAATCTCTGACATAATAGGTGCATTTCATTTCAGGAATCATGAGCAATTTAAACGCAGCATCATGTATGCGATAATGTAATTCATCATCTTGGTTGCGAATAAGTGCAGTATCTAATAAGCCAACTTTTTCAAAAATATCTTTTCGGTAAATCGCAAAGGCGACACTTTGTACATACATTCGTTTTTGCTCGGTCCGAAAAGCGGTACCACCTACACCTAATTTTGAGCTCATGGCAAATGCAATGCCTTTACCTGCAGGTGTATATGCATCCTGATATAACGGACCTCCAACCACATCGCAACTTCCGCTTTCCAGTTCATTAAAACCAGTTTGTAAGTATCCTTTCGGATACAATGCATGCGCACCAAGCAAGGCCATATATTTTCCTTTGGAAATTGTATACGCATGATTGAATGCATAGGAAACAAACTTTTCTTTATTTTCAATAAGCTTCACTTGAGAAAATTCTTTGCCTAGTGCTTCTACTATTTCTGCAGTACGGTCTATTGATCCGGCATCATATATGAGTATTTCAACATCAATAGAAATTCCGTCAAGTAGATTTCGAATCAACGTCTCAATATATTTTTTCTCGTTAAGTGCTGGAATGACTACAGTGATGTCCATCGTAGGTGTTTATTTTTATTTAAGGATGTCGGGCGTCAGTTGTCGGTTTTCGATTGCCGGTAAACCCGCCACCCGCCACCTGCCTGTCACGCCAAGGGCGTGATCACCCGCCACCTGTTATCCGCGAGACCACAGCTTTAAATTTACCATTGGCTCCTCTTGGTATATGATTCACTTCGGTAAAAATAACAGTAACTTTTCCAAGTTGAGATTGCATGCGTTTAATCATTATTGATTTGTCATCATCACTAAGATTCCCTGTTGTACTTACTTTGATTTCATAATCATATAAAGTATGTTGAATGAGTTGTGCTTCAATTACCGATTTTAAGTCAATAAAAACACCATGAAACCTAACCATTTGTCTTCCATCAGGACCGGTAATTGTATCTTCTATTCGGCCTTCAATGTCTTCAATTACCATCATATTTCTTCCGCAAAGTGTATGTTGATTTTTAGCCAATGTTACCCTGTCGCCAATTTTATATCGAATAAGGGGTTGGTCATAATTTAAAAAACCTGTACATATAACATGACCTGTTTCACCGGGATTTACGGGGTTTCCATCATCATCCAAAATTTCTATGATACCTACATCCGGACTAACCAATAATTGTCCAAATTCATTCTCAGAAATCAGTCCGCAATTTTCTACACCACTCCAACCATCATAGGTTTTGC
Source organism: uncultured Bifidobacteriaceae bacterium (assembly GCA_964429245.1). Classification (GTDB taxonomy): domain Bacteria; phylum Bacteroidota; class Bacteroidia; order UKL13-3; family UKL13-3; genus CAYSBE01. The sequence goes on from CAYSBE010000095.1 coordinate 1,662, forward strand.
AGCCGTAAACCCTTGCGAATGTATGTCGCATTTCTGAGGTCAATTTTTCACTCGACAAAACCATTGCTTTCATCTCAGGTGCTTGTATTCCGGCATCTTCTATGAACCTAGCTAAAATAAAATTACTCATGGTATACCCAGTTAAATACTCGGCACCAAATCTTTTAATACCTTCAACATAGTTTTTTACTGTGTGTGAAGAGATATGATATGCAGAAAGATAAATCTGTTTTTCGGCATAGTTTATTCGGTAGTATGGAGGGCTTGCATCTGCATCAGGAAGTATTCTTCTGCCACCTATCGAGCCTCGTTTCATATGGCGATTTACACCTGCCCAGTTTCTTACACGACTTTCGTACGCAGCAAATACACGTTGATGCATGGCATGCGAATACAAAATTTTAGTAGGTGTACCGGTAGTACCACTACTTGAAAGGAATGTACTGCCTTTTTCTCGGGTAGCAGAGAGGAGTGAAGTTGTTCCCTCATTACGTAAAACTGATTTTTCTAATAATGGTATTGTCGTTAATTGGTGCAATTCAAATTTACCAAGCGTGTCTGTATCCCATCCTTTCTCCTTTAGTAATTGCCTGTAGTAAGGTACGTTTACAAAAGCATGTGTTAATATTTCTCGTAATTTAGTTGTTTGATAATCGAACCATTGGGTTTGGGTATAATATTCACGGTCTTTAAATTCGGTATATTCTTGTTCAAAAATTCCTCCAAATCTTCTGTTTTTCCAAAGCATACCATATGCACTAATGGCTGTGTTTTGTAAAGATGGTGGAAGATTGTTGTATAATTTTACTGCACTTTTAAGCATATATTTAACTTAGTAAATTTAGCCACAATTGTTTCACGTTTGTCCATGACCATTGCTCTGCTTGAAGTCTTGCTGCAGTTGAATACATCGATGTAATTTCAGGGTGATCAAGATATAAAATAATATCATTGCACATGGCATCTGCATCATCATCATTTACCAGTTTGGCATTGATACCATTACTTAAAATAAATGGAACGCCACCAACATTTGTACTAATAATACACATGCCAAGTGCCATAGCTTCTATTATACTTACAGGCGTATTGTCTACATGGGTGGTATTGATAAATATATCATAGTTGGCTGATAGTGCAATCCAATCTTCTTTGGATAAACGGCCAGTAAAATGTATATGTTCATCTAATTTTAAGGTTGATGCCATCACTTTACATTTTTCTAATGTCCCATCTTTATCTGGTCCTACCATACAAAGTTTTCCTTTTATCCCTTTTTCATGTAGTAATTGAAGTACTTTAACTGCCATTTGTGGATTATAGGTATGATGAAAAGATCGAACCCATAGCAGGTTTGGACTTATGTTGGTTCTGTGATGAAACGGATAAGATGTAGGGCGAATAAAATTGGGAATGATTTGAATATGGTGGTAGCCTTCCATCTCAAAACGTTGTTTCATATATCCGGAAGGTGCTATAAGTTTATGTGCGTTATTAAACAGTTGGGATGCAAGTATGGGATTTCGCAACAATCTTTTGGGTAAATACCCACCATGCAATATTGGTATATATTTTAGGTTGAATAGTTGACATACCATGCCACATGCCCAGGCGAAGTAAAAGGCTGAAGTGCTATAAGTATCAATTAATACATAATCAGCATGGTGCCTATTTACATAAATACACCTGCACATATCCAACAATCGCCATACCGGATTTTTTTTTTCAGATGCTGTGATGATGGTAAACGATTCGGCAAGTTTTTCACTAAGGAGTTCAATGGTTCCCGGGGTAAGACCGTGCCGTCCCATTTTGTTACCGATGTATACAATTATTTTTGAATTAGCCATCAGTTTTTATACGTATCATGCTGAGTCCAAAAAGCAAAGGTGTTACAAATGTTCGTGTAGCTGCATGGAAAGTACTGTATAATGCCAATATAAAAAGGCATGCTAAGATGGCTTTATGTACCGGATGTGCAACTGTTCTTACATATATGAAATATACCAAAATGAGCAAGATAAAATAAAAGATGCCAAGTATCCCATGTTCAGCAATGAGACGGCTTAACTCTACGTGTGCTGCAGTTCCTTCAGAAACATCTCCCCCTCTAAGCCGTTGTGATGCACCCACACCCACTCCCCAAATCCCATACTCTTTAAACAGTTCAATATCTTCCATAAAAATATTAAAGCGATTGGTTGTAATGATATTTATGTCTTTTTCTTTGGCACCAATTGAAGTTCCATAGGTTTCTCCTTGATAACGCAGGGAGAGGTTACCACCGGTAATATCATCTGCAATTTGAAACGCAAAAAATCCAACAAAAACAATTGGAAACACATATTGGGCGAAATTGGGGAGTTTGAATTTTGCTTTTACCAAAATACCAGCCTGTGTAAGCAGATATAATAAAACCAAAATAGCCAATGCCATTCCTACAATTCCTCCCCGCGAAAAAGTTAGAAGTCCTTGAAAACTAAACATGAAAAAGAGCCCAATATCTGTTAATCTGTTGCCGGTTAGTCTCCACCTGAAAATAAAAAACAAGAAGGAAAGCAATCCCCCCAATCCAAAAATGGTAGACACCTGATTGGATCCAAATCCACCTGTCGTATCGAAATTGGCACTTAAGTCAAAAGAGATTTGATCATAGTCGGGAGTTTTTACGAATACATAAGCAAGGGAAGAAATAAGCGGAAGTGCAATCATGCGCAGCAATGAGATAAATTGATCCTGTTTGATTTGAACTGATCTGAAGTATACCAACCCAAACGCAATCGCTATAGGGCCTAGTGCATTGAATACAATATTTTGATAACCCACTTCACCAGATTCGTCATACAACATGCCAGGAATAATTAATACCAACATCAGCCAGCCAATATTTCCAGCAGTTTCTCTGGTTGCTATATTCCATATAAAAAATCCAACCATCAAGTACTTGCTAATTTCATACGGAATAATAGGACTGGTACCGACCATTCTGCCGAGTACTTCGAATGAAACCAAATAGGTCATGAGAGCAATCGGGTAAAATGCTTTTAGGGAAAAGAAAAACAAATTGATATTTGTAGCCAGCACAAAGTAGAACCAAAAAATTAATAACCAATTGCTAACCAAACATCCAATGCCGATTGCCACATGTAATAAAGTGTAGAAGAGGGGGTTTTTGTATTTCAGCAGTTCTTCAAACATGGCTATTGTAGGGCATTTAGAAATGAAAAGTAGGCATTATAAAAATGCTGTTTACCATAGTTATGAATCACACGTTCATGCAATGCAGCACCCAATTGTTGTGTTTGTGTTTTGTTGGTTAGTAGTTCAACAAGTGCATCTGCCAATTGTTGTGAATTACTCACCTCAACAAGCATTCCTGCATGTCCATTATCAACCACTTCCATGCATTGCCCGGCATTTGTTACCACCACAGGCAAAGAGGCCAAGCCATATTCCAATAAGGCAACAGGTAAGCCTTCGCTTAAAGATGACAATACCCCAATTTCGGCTTGTTGCAATTCCTTGCCTATATCTGCACTCGGACCAGTAATTACGATTTCATTTACTAAACCTAAAGTTTGAATTTGGTCGGTTATTTCTTTGAGATATTCTTGGTCAGGTGTTTCGCCTACAATGCGTACATGAAACGCCACACCTGATTGTTTGAGGAGAGATGCTGCCAATACCAGGTTCCCGATATCTTTCTGCCTGCGCAAATTGGCCACACATATGATGCGGTTAGGAATTTTCTCAATGGATATCAATTCCAGAGATGGGAAATTGGGAATATATATGAGGCGCTGTATACATAAATTATGTGTTGCCCAATCCATCAACTCTTGCTTCACGGTAATCATGCCATTAATGAAAAAGGACAGATATTTCATGTACCTACGTGGATATATTTTTGTATCCAATCCAAAATGATCATGCCATATCAATACCAAATGAGGAAAAATAATTTTAAGCATAACGCCCCACACAATGCTGGTAGAGTGGGCATGAATATGAGTAGGTGAATGTACATGGGCTAACTTAATCAATTTAAAGAATGCCAGTATATCCCATGCATTTTTTTTGTTGAGAATATAAAAGGGGACATGTGGATGCAATTGATTGTCCATTGCTCCTGTGCGGTAGGTGGCAATCAACACCTGATTCACTCCCTTTTCCTGAAACAAGTTAGCCATATTTACCGCCATGCGTTCTGCTCCACCGGTATCTAAAGTATCTATAAGTTGAAGAAGTTTCACGCAGTTTTGTAAAACGAGTGAATCAACACAGAAATACGCTCAACATCTGATTCGGTGAGTTCAAAGTACATGGGTAATCGAAGAAGACAATCTGAAAAATAATCGCTGTTGGGTAAATTACGACCATCATGTTGTAACTCAAAAAATGAACTTGTATGTAAACTCAGGTAATGGAAAACTGCATTAATACCTTGTGCTTTTAAATAATCAATCAACGCAGTGCGTTCATTTAAGTTAGCGCAAAGGATATAAAACATATGTGCATTATTGGTAGCAAATGAAGGAATTACCGGTAGCTTAATATGTCCTTTCTCTTCAAGCGGTTTCAATTGGGAGTAATAGGATTGCCAAAGTTTCAATCTTTTTTGCTGTATGGCTTGTAAAGACTCTAACTGAGCATATAAAAATGCAGCTATGATGTCTGAAGGAAGAAATGAACTGCCAATATCAACCCAACCATATTTGTCAATTTCGCCCCTGAAAAATGCCGAACGATTGGTCCCTTTTTCCCTGATGATTTCAGCACGTTTCTGAAACTCACTATTGCTAATCGCTAGCAAACCACCTTCACCTGATTGGATATTTTTAGTTTCGTGAAATGAAAATGTTCCTAAATCGCCAATGCCCCCGAGCGGTTTATTTGAGCCGTCACTGAATGTGTAATAACTGTCTATTGCTTGTGCTGCATCTTCTATCACATATAGCTGATGTTTCTTGGCTAAACTGAGGATAGGTTCCATATCGCATGCCACACCTGCATAATGTACAGGTACGATAGCTTTTGTTTTAGGAGTAATTAAGGATGCAATTTGCTGTTCGTCTATTCCAGGTTGGTCGGCACGACTATCAGCAAATACTATTTTTGCACCACGCAAAACAAATGCATTAGCTGTACTCACAAATGTGTAAGAAGGCATAATTACTTCATCACCCGGTTGTATGCGAATGAGTATGGCTGCCATTTCCAATGCATCAGTACACGAGGTGGTGAGCAGGCATTTTCCAAACCCAAATGTTTGCTCAAAAAATGCATGACATTTTTGTGTAAATAACCCATCTCCTGATATCTTACCTGACTGAACCGCCTGTATGATATAGTTTGTTTCTTCTCCCGTAAGGTGTGGCTTATTGTATGGTATATTAAATCTCACTTTTATTTACTTTAATACTGACGTAATATTTCTCACCTGTGCTATCATCTATGAAATATGCACTTGTAGATGCCCCAAAAGTTCTTGATCTTATTAAATTAATTAATTCTCTTGCAGTATAGAGTTTCCCTAATTCTAATTTACAATTATTTACGTACTGTTTTCTGGCGTGATAAGTACTGACACCTTCTTGTAATCTAGATATTCTTTGCCAGTAATCTCTATTTTGCCAAATCTCCTTAAATGTACTTACCGAAATCTCATCTAGCTTGGTTAACATAGAGTATACATCATCCGTCCATTCAATTTTTACCTTTTTTTGCACTAGTATTGGTCCTGTATCTATGCCAGGTTCAACTATATGAAATGTAATTCCAGTCTCAACATCACCAGATTCAATCGCATGATTAATCGGATACACGCCTCGATGATTTGGTAATAGACTATAATGTAAGTTTATAACACACTTATTTACATGGCTTATTATTATTTCTGGTATAATATGTTTCCATGATAATAATAATAAATAATCAATATCTTGATTAAGAATTAGATCGTAGTCGGTCTCATTCTCATAGTATTTTAATTTACTATTTATTGTAGAATTAGAATCTAATTTCTTCCACCAAGCATTAATTTGTTTGTTAGTATAAACATTAACAATCTCATAGTCTTTTTGATTGGCGATTAGAAATTCTGTTATTTGATAACCTACTTGATGGTCTGCAAAAACTATAACCTTATCTTTATCCATTTTTTCGTACAATTATACTGAATTCATATAAATTGTAATCATGCAATAGTGCTACGTTTCTACCAAAATTACGCTTGCAAAAATCAAATAATTCCAAAGGATTGGCATAGTATAGATAGTCTTTCATTTTATCAGCATCACTATAAGATGTTAGCGCATTGAATGCAAAACCCAAGCGGCTTCTTTCATTTATTTCCGATAGTTGTTCTTTTATATATACAAGCCATTCTTCGTTTGTTGCCAAATTCAAGCGTACGTTAAATATCCCACTAGCTATGGAATAATCAAATTCAGCATTCTCCATTTTAGATGTAAATCTACAGTTTTCAAACGTGTTGAATTTTTCACTTGCAAGTCGGATCATCTCTTCTGAGACATCGTAACCAGTGTAGGTAAACTGGTACATATTGCTTGTCAAAAATTGAATATACTCTCCATATCCGCATCCTACATCCAATATCGTGAAGGTCTTTTCTGTTATCACTTGGGATAGCTGATGAAATCGCAGGTATTGACTTTCTTTTGAGTTCCAATCAACTCCTTCGGCTTTATCACCATGTAGTTTTACTTTTTCAGAGTAGTAAGCATCAACTCCTTTAAGGATATCCTTATTAATCATTAAATTTTTCCTCAATAATGTACAGCGGTCTGTTTTTAACTTGATCAAATATTTTTCCAATGTATATTCCTGCTATACCAATGCTCATTAATATCAGTCCTGTAGAAAAAAAGATACTTACTATAATACTTGGCCAACCAGGCTGTAAGTTATAAAAAAGATATCCCATCACTATTGCTACAGCGGCAATGAATGAAAGTGCAGCAATGCTCAAACCTATTCCAATACTTATTCTTAACAGTTTATCGGAGTGCGAAGTCCAGCCTTGTAAACCTAGCTTAAGTAGTTTGAATATAGTATAACTTGAATTGCCTTCAAACCGCTCATTGTGTTCAATTTCAATATATGTAGATCTGAATCCTACCCATTTTAGCATTTGAAGGTATAAACGATCCTTATCTTCTAATCTAATAAATACCTCTTTCACACGATTACTAAAACAAACAAATGAACCAGCATCAACGTCAAATTTTCCATCCGAAAAGAGAGTAAATAAACTGTTATATATTTTTGAATTCATTGATTTTAAAAAACTATGTTTTCGGTTCTTACGTTTTGAAAAGATAATATCAAAACCTTCACCTCTTTTATTTATAAATTTTTTTATAGCGGATGGATCATCTTGTAAATCACAATCCATCAGTACTATTGATGCGCCTTTGGCGAATGTAACACCAGCTGTAATAGCATAATGCTGACCAAAATTACGGCTTAGTTTGATGCCTTTTACCTTCGGATTGAGTTTGCAATTTCTTACAATAGATTCCCAAGAATTGTCGGGACTGCCGTCTTCTACCAGAATGAATTCATAATTTGGTGTAATGATTTCTAACTCAGCACATACTCTTTTTACGAGTTCATCTACAATTTTTTCTGCCCGATACACCGGACTGATGACCGATATGTCTATCATGGTTTAAAGAAATTAAGCGATTTAGTTCCCTGATGTAATAACAAATCTATAATACTCACACTGTGTTCAAAGGGAGGATACAATTGTTCATATTCAGGAAAGTTACTATAGTCCCAGTATGAAACCTGAATTCCGGCATCAGAAAAAAGTTGTTCGTTCATATATGCTTTGGCTGCCGGACCTGAGTAATAGTGTTGAATACCCATCTCTATACAGATGTTTACCAATCGTTGTGTTT
>CAYSBE010000095.1:9599-10260 GCA_964429245.1 uncultured Bifidobacteriaceae bacterium
GTGGAAATGCCCAATAGTGCATTGATATGTCGAATAAAATGAAGGTTTACATCTGTCATAAACTCATATTCACACGTTTTGAACCATTCTTCAATGATCGGCCCCATTTCTTTAAAGGCCGGAGCCTGTTTATAGTTTTGCTTGATTGTATCCCAATGTGAAATATTCCAACCTTTTTCAGCTATACGGGTATCTTTTATTTTTTGGAAATACTTACCTTTTACTTCTACTGGTATAGTTAGCCATTTAAGTCCGGCAGGTGTTTTAATTAAATTTCGATTTCGCCAATCACGCTTTGTATACTGCATATCATCGTACACTACAAATACATCTGTTTTGCGAATACTGTCAAAATAGCCTTTCCAGGGAATATAATTTGATTGGGTAATGATTCCTGATTTTTTCATACTGTTATGATTGAAGCACCATAAATAAACTCGTTCCGTACTTAAAAGTAACTCCTTTTGCCAACTGTTTCATCGACTGCGTGTGTCGCTCATTCAAATAGCTGTCAATAATTCCTTCTGTAGGTTTTAAATTTTTTACTTCTGTTTGTAATAATGCTTCGTCTGTTGGACGTCTACCCAACCGATGCGGGATCACACGCATAAGTAGCATAGGCAGATAATAATACTTAAAATAATATGTAGATGCCACACAG
>CAYSBE010000096.1:0-10212 GCA_964429245.1 uncultured Bifidobacteriaceae bacterium
AGCGGTTTTTAGGAAAAAAAATTAAAACAGTTTGCAAATGAGTTGCGCAATAATCTTGTGCATGGGATGCTGCGTATCCAAATCAGGGTTTACTTCCGTTATTTCAAATCCCGCGAGGTTTTTCACTTGCAATAATGATTTAAGTAAATACTCCGCCTGATCTAATGAAAGACCATCTTCAACAGGTGTACCTGTACCCACAGAAATGCTGCTATCCAGGCTATCCACATCAAATGAAACATAAATGTATTCGCAGTTGCGCAAATGGGAAAGTGTGTTTTCCAATACCTTTTCAATACCTAATTCCCTGATATCATCAGGACGAAAAGTCTTGATATTTTCTTTGGCAATAATTTTTTCTTCTTCTACTTCGGTACTCCGCAAAGCGATAAAAACCAAATCTTGGGGTTGGAGCTTAGGCACAATTCTTCTTCTTCCCAATCGTTTCATGTCTTCCCACAGCTTTTTGGTAATTTCTTTGGGTTCATTGCGTGCCATTTCTCTATGGTCGTGTCCCATTAAGGCAGCTATCGGCATGCCGTGTATATTGCCTGATGGGGTGGTGTAGGGGCTATGCAAATCGGCATGTGCATCAATCCAAATGACCCCAATGCGGCTATTTGCATAAAAGTCTTTCACCCCTGAAATCAGTGCATTGGCCGAACTGTGGTCGCCCGAGAGGATAAATGGAATTTTGCCTAACTGTAATATTTCGCTGATGCTGCGCCATACATTGTTTTGAAATTCTGTGATAGTTTCAATATTTTTTCCGTAAGGTGTTTCGGTGCGGTCATTGCCCACACGGGGTTCCATCAACATGTAATTGTAGGTATCAATATGGTTAAAATCAAGACTCCGCAGTTCGTTTATCAATGCAAGCGGTCCTTTGGCTGCACCTTGTTTTCCTGCTCCAAAATCACTTTCTGCTGTTATCAGTTTAAATCGGTCATCACGCATATATCGCATTACATGTTCTGCCGCAAATCTATACAATTTAGCAAGAATCAACTTTGGTACTCCACAAAACATCACCATCGATACAGAGAAATAATAATAGATAACCGTTTTGGGCCATGCAAAAAACCTTACATTTGGCCTCAGAGTATATCCCCAATTATGTCACAAACCACCAATACGCTTTTGCTTATACGCCCGGTTCGTTTCCAATACAATAAGGAAACAGCCGATACCAATGCCTTTCAGAATCCGGATAAATTAAATGAATTTGCTCAAGACAGGGCCTTAAATGAGTTTAACCAAATGGTTAAAACTTTGCGCGAAAATGGAGTTGGTGCAATGGTTTTTGACGACTCGGCTGAGCCTCATACACCGGATTCAATTTTTCCAAACAATTGGTTTTCTACACATGAAGAAGGTTCGGTGGTATTGTATCCCATGTATGCCCAAAACCGCAGGCAGGAGAGGAGGCATGATATTTTTGATACCCTTACGCAATATTTTTCACTTACAGATATCATCGACCTGACTTATTTGGAAAAAGAAAATAAATACCTGGAAGGCACAGGAAGCATGGTATTGGATAGGGACGCAAGAATATGCTATGCCTGTTTATCGCCTCGAACCAACAAAGAAGTGCTACAACTGTGGTGCAACAAACTTGGGTATGAATTGAATACATTTCATGCAGTGGACGAAAAAGGAAATGATATATACCATACCAACGTGATGATGTGCGTGGGTGAGCATTTTCTGTTGTATTGTGATGAAGCGGTAAAGCACGAATATGAGCGCGAACTCATTGTGCAATCAACATCTAAAGAAATTATTACCATTAGCCTGAAGCAAATGAATGCCTTTGCCGGCAATATGCTTGAAGTGAAAAACGACAAAGGAGAAAGCCTGCTATTGATGAGTGATTCGGCATATGATAGCCTGAAACCTGAGCAAATAACCCGTTTGGAAAAATACTGCAGGATATTGCATTTCAATATCTCAACCATAGAGCAACACGGAGGCGGAAGCGTGCGCTGCATGCTTGCTGAAATATTTTTGCCCAAACAATAAATTTCACATGAAATAACAAGTTGAATATTTTAACATTGCATCCATAGAATATATACCCATGTCAGTATCATCATTGCCCGTTAAAAACAAGTACATCGACCTGATTAATCAGACGTTTTATTTTCCACGTCATGGATTTGAAGTACGCAACAACCAGTTGTATTTTCATGATGTGGATTTAATGGAGTTGATTAACAAATTTGGCACCCCATTAAAGTTTACCTACTTGCCCAAAATTGGCTCACAAATCAACAAGTCAAGAACCCTCTTTAATCAGGCTATTGAAAAATACCAATACGCAGGCAAATACAATTATTGCTATTGTACCAAAAGCTCGCATTTTTCATTTGTATTGGAAGAAGTATTGAAAAACAATGCCGATATTGAAACCTCCTCAGCGTTTGATTTGAATATTGTGCGAAACCTGCAAGCCAAAGGCAAATTCAATAAAGACAAGTTTATTATTTGCAATGGCTACAAAACCGAAGAGTACCTTAAGGGGATGTCGGAAATGGTAGCTAATGGCTTCGAAAACCTGCTTTGCGTATTGGACAATCCGGCTGAATTTGATAACCTTGATAAAGTGCTAGCACACCCGATGAAATTGGGATTAAGAATTGCTACAGAAGAAGAACCCAACTCATTGGTATATACTTCCAGATTGGGCATGAGTTTTAAGGTAGTAAAAGACTTATATCTCGATAAAATAAAAGGTAATCCCAAATTCAATTTGAAGATGGTACACTTCTTTGTCAATTCAGGCATACGTGATACCACATATTACTGGAGTGAGCTTACCCGCTTGGTAAACGTGTATTGCGACATTAAAGAAGTATGCGAAGATTTAGACACCATTGACATAGGTGGGGGCATGCCCATTTACACCTCACTTGGGGTGGAGCACGATTATCCTTATATGATTGATCAGATTGTTTATTACATCAAAACCATTTGCGATTCACGAGAAATTCCGGTGCCACATATCATTACAGAATTTGGTTCTTTCACCGTTGGCGAAAGTGGTGGTGCTTTGTACAATATCATAGGAGAGAAGCAACAAAATGACAAAGAATTGTGGTACATGATTGACAGCTCATTTATCACTACGTTGCCTGATACATGGGGGATAGGTCAAAAATTCATTTTATTGGCTATCAATAATTGGGACAAACCTTTTCAACGCATCAATTTAGGCGGATTAACCTGCGACAGCCAGGATTTTTATAACAGCGACACGCATACCAATCAGGTGTTTCTACCTAAATTGGATGGAGAAAAATTATACATGGGCTTTTTTCATACCGGAGCTTACCAAGAATCATTGGGAGGCTATGGGGGAATACAACATTGCTTAATTCCCGCGCCAAAGCACGTAATTATTGATAAAGATGAAAAGGGGGAGTTGAGTTACCGCATTTTTGCAGCCGAACAAACCCCTGAGTCAATGATGAAAGTACTGGGATATTGAAATAGCCGAAATATATTAGATTTGCCTTCGTTTAATCACCAATTAACTTAAATAATAAGAACATGACCAAACAACTCATGTCAGCCATTGCGCTGTTTGCCTCTTTATCTGTATTTGCACAAAAAAGCAATGTAGAGAGTGCTGCCATTTACTTGCGAAACTCAGAAATAGAAGACGCAAAGAAAGCCATTGACCTGGCTGCTACAAATGAGGAAACCAAAAACGACCCTAAAATGTGGTATTACCGAGCATGTGTATATGATTCCATTTACCGCAACCCTGAATATAAAAAGTATTCAGAAAATATGGAAGAGGCTTTGGTGGTTTCAAGTCTTCAGTGTTTAAAAACAGATACCAAAAAACGGTATGAAGATATGTGCAGTTACTTTGTAATTGATGGTGCATTTGCCGCCTACAACAAAGCATATGAATATGTGCAGGCCAAAGATGCCATAAATGCACAAAAGTTTTTTGGCTACGTAATAGAGGTGATGCCTTACGACAAAAACAAAGACCTTCAAAAGAACAATATCAACGTAAACAATATTGAACTGACATTGGCTGACTTGTTTTTAAAGAAAGAAGACTATCCCAATGCACGCGTTCACATGCAGAAGTTGATTGACGCTGATTACAACGATCCGATTATTTACGTATTAATGGCTAATTCCTATTTTGTTACAGGCGATACTACAAAAGGGCTTGGATATACAGAGATTGGTCGTAAACGTTTCCCTGAAGACAAAACGCTTATCACACAAGAGCTGAATATTTATTTGGTACAGGGTAAACAACAAGTATTGCTAACCAAATTGGATGACGCTATTCAGATTGATGACCAAAATGCCATATTATTCTACGTTAGGGGAAATGTGTATGATAATTTTTCAAAATCATCTGCTAAAGAAGCAAACAGATTAAGCGATACATCCGCTACACTAAGTAAAAAAGCCAAGAAAGAACAAACACCAGCAGGTAAGGCTAGATTTGATAACGCAGCTAAAAAATACATGCAACAATCAGACTCCACAGCCAAACTGAGTAATTCCTATGTGAACAAAGCTCAATCAGATTATTTGAAAGCCACCGAACTAAATCCTGAATACCTTGATGCTTGGTACAATTTGGGTGCATTAACCAATAATAAGTCTACAGTTTATGCAGATAAAATGAATAGCCTGAATAGCAACGATCCGGCATATGATAAAAAATACAATGTGTTGCGTAAAGAACGCGATTCCATTTTAACAATTGCAGTTGGATACTTTAATAAAGCTGTAGAGTTGGCAGATGCATTACCGGAAACTGAAAAGGAAGATAAAAAATACAAATACCAAACATTAATCAATCTGTATTACAGTTTGCAGCAAGTGTATGCCAACATGGGTAATGAGAAGAAAACCGTGGAGATGATAGAGAAGAGGAAAGAATTAGAAGATCAGATGTAATTATAAATATAAGGGTCGTTTATTCGGCCCTTATTGTTTAATATTTTATTTAACATAATATTAATTATAGGATTAATAAATATGGTTTAAATATTGATTGTCAATTAATTAATAATACTCAATCATTATCTAATTACCGTTATTTTCTCAACCCATTCCTTGCCATTCAATTGGAATTTAATGATATAAACTCCCTCGTTCAAGGTACTCATGTCTGCTACAAATCCTTCGGAAATTTTAGTGAAAGAAATGAAAACCTGTTTGCCCAATAAATCAAAACAGATTGGTTCATCTACATTTCGTGCTTGAATAAAAAGCGTTGCAGAAACCGGATTTGGATATAACGTAAAATGGCTTGCCATATCACTATCTGTTAATCCAACAGGTGAAAGTTTCATAACACTAATTGTATCGGACAAGCGCGAACATCCATTTGCATTTGTAACCAACACTTTGTAGGTGCCGTTTTCTGAAGCATTGAAAATTTGATTTGTTGCGCCAATAATGACTGTATCATTTCTATACCATTGATAACTGGTGACCGTGAGGTTACAAGTAAGAACAGTATCAATTTTAGATATGATAGGAATAGGTGGCAAAGCATAGATTGTAAAATCCTGACCATTATCAAATGAGGTAAATGCCGGGTTATTGGCTATAATGCGATAGCGATATCCACTACCTTGAGCAAGCGCTATTGGAAGCTGCACAAAAAAAGTATCGGATCGGTTGGTGTTTTTTGTACCCAAATGAATGGGATTATTGAATAATCCTGCATTGTTGGAGAATTGTAAGGTAAAAACATTGATGTTGTCAAAAACCGTATCGTTTACGGTGAAAGGAAATGTCACACTATTTCCTGCACAAGCTTGTTGCACATTGGCTTGATTAGGCTCTACCCTTTGTTTATCGTAGCCCAATTTTGCAATGAAAACATTCGTTAAGGTTTCATTGTCAACAACGGTATCGCCTATTCTGAGCGAATCAGAGCCACCATGAATGCCAACCATATAAATATTGCCTTGCTTATCAATCAATAAATCTTCAACCCGCTCATATGTTGCATAATCAACATTACCGGCTATCACGTTCCAACCTCTTTGCCCACCTGGTAGGAATTGTTGTATCGCTATTTCTTCATAAGGCGCATAGGGTCCTGATTTCAAAATGGTATCTTGGATGTTTTGACCAAACCAAACCCCTGTAAAATGCCCGGACAAATAGCAGTTTCCATTGTCATCTGTACGAATAACATGCGGCAAATCACCTGAGGCATTAAACTCATCAAACTTTTGTGCCCAAGCTACTTTCCCGTCAGCATCGTATTTGGCAAGAAAAAATGAATAGGATTTGCCGGGTGTTTTACTTAACACGTGAGTTGAGTCAAACACAATTTGAAACTGGCTTCCACCCTGCCCCCAATAGCCATAAACAAAACAATTGCCATCCTTGTCGGTAGCAAGTTTTTTTGCCATGTCTGTAGAAGCAGAACCCATTCCTTTGGCCCATATTAAGCTTCCTGAAGGATTCAATTTTATCAGGTAGCCGTCATGACTGCCTCTAAGCGAATCGATGATATAATTTTGCCCATTTAAGGTGATATTGGTAGAATGCGTTCCGCAAATAAAAATATTGTTATCATTGTCTAAAGCCACATCAAATAGTTGGTTAAAATTTCCTTTTGAATAGGTAACCCAATTTATTACACCTTGAGGCGAAACCGATGTAACATATAAGTGCGTGGTGTTGCTTAAGGTTGTTAAATTGAATGATCCAAACGTATTTGTAATGCCAAAGAAATTTCCTGCAACAATGAGGTTGCCATCTGAAGCAAGTTTAGAAGATGCGGCATTAGAAGTTGCGCCATTCCCAATTCTAATCAACCATTGAACAACACCTTGCTTGTTTATTTTAGCAACAAAACCAGGCTGGCTTGAGGCATTCGAGGTTGAAACCACAAATTGATCAAATCGCAATGTGTCTCGAAAACTTCCTGTAATGTATACATTTTCTTGGACATCAACCTCAATGGACGTAATTCTCGAAAAATTATTTGAAGACATACGTTTGAACCATTGTTTCATTCCCGTTCTATCATATTTAATGATGAATTGGTTGCTAGTATGACCATTCGGCTTAAGCGTATCACCATCAATACTAAAAGGAACGGAACATTCACCTCCGGCATAGATGTTTCCATAGATATCTGTTTGAATTTTTTGTCCACGCTCCGAACCAGGCGATTTAAAGAACTTAAATCCGCCCCATTTGCGGCCTTCGGGCTGAGCCAGTACGTTCATTACTGAACAAATAAATACGACTAATACGGTTGTTGATTTAATATAATTCATATTCGATTTAACTATCAAAAATAATCAATTCATCTTCTAGTTGTTACATTTGATTTTAAGGCTTCTTCTTTCAGCATATAAATCCTATTGGCTTTAATTGCCTTCCCACTATTGATTTGTTCAACTGTTTTATCAATAGCCACATTCAATTCGTGACCCAAAAGCAAAATATAGGTATTGATATAAATGAGCAGCATGACAACAATGAGTGCCCCAATGGAGCCATATACTTTATTGTACGTATTAAACTGATTGACATAGGCTGAAAAAATGATGGTCGTAATGACAATTACAGCGGAAGCAAAAATGGACCCCGGAGAAAAGAAACGCCATTCGTTTGTTGCACTTGGTGCCAGAAAATAAATAGCCGATACGATAAACAACACAATAAAAACCACAATCAGGTAGTTGAACAGCATTAGCAAACCCGGTGTGATGGCTGACGGAAAATATTTGAATTCATTCAGCACCTTGATGGCATAACTTCCCAAGGTTAAAAACAACACCGAAAGGAAAAGTGAAATTGAAACAATCACTGATAAAATCAGGGCTACAATGCGGGTTTTCCAAAACGACCGCCTTTTGCGTTTCGCAGGATCATAGCGATCAAGCATTTTCATGAGTTTTACAAAACCGTTGGTAGAAAAGTACATGGCCGTAAAAAAACCTAATGAAAGCAAGCCACCTCGTTGGTTTTCTAAAATATCAATCAAGGTTAATTTGATTGCATTGAAAGTATTCTTTGGAATGACCGTAGCCAAAAATGCAATGATTTCGTTGGCATTATTACCAAATGGCAAATAAGCAATAAGGGTAAAAATAAATATTACCGAAGGAAACAAGGCCAACATAAATGTGTAAGAAAGTGCCGATGTTCTAATCCCAATATCACGCGTATCAACCCAACGCAAAAAGAATTCGGTAACGGCATACCAACTCACTTCCTTATTTCCCGGAAATGGCTTGCTGTCAAGAAAAGCAATAATCTTCTTGCTCAATAAACTTCTTAATATGTAGTTTTTAATTTTACGCAAAATGTGGCGCAAGGGCTTGGGTTAAAAACTCAGGACTGCGGGTTATTTTTTGGCTAGTCATGTCTACAAAAACCAAAATAGTTTTACCCGTTGCCAGTAGCAATCCGGCTTCATTATGAATTTCGTGTTCAAACACCATTTTCACAGTAGGCATGCTTTTGATAAAGGTTGATATTTGGATGAGGTCGTCATATTTGGCAGGCTTATGGTAATCAATATCCATATGTGCTACCGGCATCATCACGCCATTATCTTCCATAAACCGATAGGTATAACCAAGCGCTCTAAGCGCTTCTACCCTACCAATCTCAAAAAATTGGGCATAATTTCCATAATATACATAACCCATTTGGTCGGTTTCTGCATATCGGATGCGGACTTCGGTTTTTGATGTTAGCATAAGGCTAATGGGTTTGTTGTTTTACCGCCAGATCTGCTATAGACGCTCCAATAGATAATGAAGAAGTGGCTGCCGGTGAAGGTGCGTTTAAAATATGGATGGCATTTTTACGTTCAATAATTTTAAAGTCGTCCAGCAATCCACCTGTGCGGTCGCATGCTTGTGCACGCACACCTGCTTCTGCCGGCACAAGGTCATCTTCCTGCACTTCGGGTATCAATCGTTGGAGGGCTTTTGTAAATGCTGCTTTACTAAACGAACGGTAAAATTCACCCATACCGGTTTTAAAATATTTGGTGGCCACTTTTTGAAATCCCGGCCAAGTAAGCGACTCAAATAATTCGGCAACATCCACATCAGATTTTTGATATCCTTCGCGCTGAAACGCCAACACAGCATTTGGGCCAGCTTCCACATCACCATGAATCATGCGGGTGAAATGCACCCCAAGAAATGGAAAATTAGGATCAGGCACAGGATAAATTAAATCTTTTACCAAATGTTTTTTCTCTGGTTTAAGCATGAAATATTCTCCTCTAAATGGTATAATTCTGGTGTCGGTCTGCTCACCTGCCATCTCTGCAATCTTATCACAATACAATCCGGCACAATTCACCATCATACCTGTTTCCCAAGTATTGGTTTCAGTTTGTATATAAGTGGAGTCTCCGCTAGTCGATATGCTAATAACTTTTTGTCCAAGATGAACCTCCCCTCCCATCGATATAACAAGTTCAGCTAATTTTTCACATACTTCGGTATAATCAATGATACCTGTATAGGGTACCCTGATAGCTTTTACTCCATTTAAATGCGGCTCAAACTCTGCAATTCGCTCTTTCTCTACCATGAAAATTTCAGTTAGGCCGTTTTCATGTCCACGTTTATAAAGCTTATCCAGTTCGGGCAGTTCTTTTTCATCAACTGCAACGATAAGCTTCCCGCATAATTCGTATTTCACTTGATATGTATTGCAAAATTCGATAAGCATGTTATAGCCATTAATGCAGTTTTGCGCTTTGAGACTACCTGGCTTATAATAAATACCTGAATGAATAACCCCGCTATTATGCCCGGTTTGATGAGAAGCCACAGCATCTTCTTTTTCAAGAACGGCTACTTTAAGTGTGGGTTGTTTTTTTAATATGTGAAAAGCTGATGATAATCCTACAATACCACCACCAATCACAACAATATCATACTTCATATAATTTGTTTTCTGATGTGGCTGCAAGATAAGTTGCTTGTTCTTTAGTTCACAACCAATTATTGCACAAAGAGGTAAATCTTTGAATACAATGTATACATTAAACTAAATATAAACGGATATACTATTTCGCTGTAATTGAAAACAACCTTACTTCACCAATAGCTTTTGCACCTTAGAATCTCCCAACTTATTTTCAATAAGTATGAAATACATACCTGGTTCAAGCATATGCAGCGGAATGGTTTCGTTATCTGATAACAAAACAGATTGCATAAT
>CAYSBE010000097.1:0-9722 GCA_964429245.1 uncultured Bifidobacteriaceae bacterium
CCTATGGTTTTCCATCCTTTTACTTCGATGAATTCAGCCATATTTAATGTTTCTTCGCTGTTCAATTCTTTCTTTTTACCGCCACCGCGTTCCCAAACAATGATTGGATTTACCTGATCGGTAGCCATTACAATCCTATTTTTGTCTCCCTCCGGTATGCACAAAAATTTCTTGTTTAGGGTAAGGGTTTCTATCAAAAAGCGTTTCACCATATAGGCTTTATCCTTTTCGTTATAGTATATTAAGCTTATCGGACGCTTAGGTTTAAATTTAGTAATCATTACCACTTGTTCGGCTTCGAAGTGATTGGTTAGGTCAAAGTTGGTTAGCTCGTAGTTTCCATCTTTATAAAAAACAATAATTTGGTCGTTGCTTTCAAATTCACCAATATATGTTCCCCTATCATCCACGTTTAACCTGCCCAATACATCATCATACCAAATTTTTCTACCACCAAGTGTAGAGCCACCTTTGGCTTTCAACTTAATGGACTTGATGAGGTATTTGGAAACAATATTTCCCAATACTTGTCGGCCTTTAATGGCGAGATCTGCAAAATTGAAATCAAAAGTGAGTTTACGGGCATGCGATATCGGACTGAGGGTTACTTCTACCAATTCGGCTTCGCTGTTGGGGTTTGCAGTAAAATATAATACTTTGCTGTTTGGCGAACCTGTAGTAAGGTCGTACTCCTTATCGCGGGTAATGCCCATCACCGCAAAGCGTTTGGCATAGCTGGTTTTGGTTTTGCCATCTATGTATATCATGTTGTAGATTTTGCGCTCGTCATTTTTACGAAACACATCAACATAAATGATATCTTTGCCGGCAAAAAATTTATCCTGCACCTTGCTTACCTGCATCTTGCCATCTTTTCGAAACACGATGATATCATCGATATCAGAGCAATCAGAAATGAATTCGTCATTTTTCATGGCATTGCCAATTCCCACAAATCCTTCGGCACGGTTTACATACAATTTGCGGTTGGCAATAGCTACCTGATTGGCCTGAATGGTATCAAACAGCTTAATTTCTGTTTTACGTTCTCGTCCTTTGCCGTATTTCTTGAGCAGGTTTTCATAATACTTTACCTGATATGCTTTCAGGTTATCTAAATCAGCTTGTACGGATTTCAACTCCTCTTCTATCCTACGCATCAGTTCATCAGCCTTAAAGGAGTCGAATTTTGAAATACGTTTAATTCTAATTTCGGTAAGACGTAGGATATCATCCTCGGTAATTTCTCGCCTGAACAATTTTTTGTGTTTGTTCATGCCTTTGAAAATCACATCAATTACTGCTTCAAATGTTTCGCATTCTTCTATATCACGGTAAATGCGCTTTTCTATAAATATTTTTTCGAGTGAAGAAAAATGCCACTGCTCTTCCAATTCACCTTTCTTGATTTCCAACTCACGCTTTAGCAATTCACGGGTAATATCAACCGATAGGCGCAACAACTCGTTTACATCTGTAAAAATAGGCTTATCGTTTACAATCACACACGCATTGGGAGATATGGAAATTTCACAATCAGTGAAAGCATAAAGCGCATCAATTGTTATATCAGGCGACACACCGGGTGCAAGTTGAATTTCTATTTCTACATCCTTAGCCGTGTTGTCTATTACCTTTTTAATTTTTATTTTTCCATTGTCGTTTGCTTTGATGATAGACTCAATGACAGAAGTGGTTGTGGTTCCGTAAGGAATATCTTTTACAAGCAATGTTTTCTTATCCAGTTCTTCAATTTTTGCACGAACACGAACTTTGCTTCCTTTTGCACCTTTGTTGTAATTGGTCACATCAACCATACCTCCTGTTGCAAAATCGGGATACAACTCAAAGCCTTTTCCTTTGGTGCATTCAATGGCTGCTTTTAAAATTTCACAAAAGTTGTGGGGTAAAATTTTGGTTGCAAGACCTACGGCTATACCTTCAACACCCTGTGCTACTAGCAACGGAAATTTCATTGGCAATGTAACCGGCTCTTTTTTACGTCCATCATAAGATGCTTGCCACGTTGTTGTTTGTCCGTTGAATGCTACTTCAAGTGCAAACTTTGACAATCGTGCTTCGATGTATCGAGGGGCAGCAGCGGCATCTCCCGTGCGCACATCACCCCAGTTTCCTTGTGTCTCAATCATCAGGTCTTTTTGACCTAGCCCAACCATGGCATCGCCAATTGCAGCATCGCCATGAGGGTGATATTGCATGGTTTGCCCAATGATGTTGGCCGCTTTATTGAAACGACCATCATCCATTTCTTTCATGGCATGCAAAATCCTGCGTTGCACCGGTTTCAACCCGTCATTAATGGCTGGCACTGCGCGCTCTAAAATTACGTATGAAGCATAGTCTAAAAACCAATTTTCATATAATCCTGTGATAGGAATTACACTGTGTAAGCCATGCTCATGATTTCTTTCTTCGTTCAAATTATTATTTTCTTCCATCCTACTTTTTAATCATCTTCCCTATAGCCATGCCATAGTCCATATTTTTTAATTCATATAAATTTCTTCAAACTACTTCTTCCACTTCTTTTTCTTCTACCAAATCTTTTTCTATCTTCAGGTTTTCAATAATGAAATTCTGACGATCAATGGTGTTTTTACCCATAAAGTATTCTAAAAGTTTTGGAATAGGCGTATCCTGTCTAAGTATTACTGGCTGCAAGCGCATGTCTTCTCCAATAAACAATCCAAACTCTTCAGGTGAAATTTCGCCTAGTCCTTTAAATCTGGTAATTTCCGGACGTACACCCAGTTTAGCCATCGCCTTTTGTTTCTCTTCTTCACTGTAGCAATAAATGGTTTGCTGTTTGTTTCTAACCCTAAACAGAGGTGTTTCCAAAATGTATACGTGTCCATTTTTTACCAAATCAGGAAAAAACTGTAAGAAGAAAGTAAGCATGAGCAAACGGATATGAAGACCGTCTACATCCGCATCGGTTGCAATTACAATTCTATTGTATCGCAAACCATCCATTCCTTCTTCAATGTTTAATGCATGCTGAAGTAAATTAAATTCTTCATTTTCATACACCACTTTTTTGGTAAGTCCATAGCAGTTTAATGGTTTTCCACGTAAGCTAAACACGGCCTGTGTTTCCACATCCCGACTTTTGGTAATAGATCCACTTGCCGAATCTCCTTCTGTAATGAACAAGGTGGTATCATGCTTTTTCTCTGATTTTTCTTCATCGTAATGAAAACGGCAATCGCGAAGTTTTTTGTTATGTACAGCAGCTTTTTTAGCTCTCTCATTGGCAAGTTTCTTAATCCCTGCCATTTCTTTACGTTCACGTTCACTTTGCAAGATGCGCTTGAGTAATGCATCTGCAGTTTGTGGGTGTTTGTGTAAATAATCATCCAAAGCTTTTTTCAGAAAGTCGATGGCATGTTGCTTTACGGTTGGTCCATCAGGGCCCATTACGGCTGAGCCAAGCTTGGTTTTGGTTTGGGATTCAAAAACCGGTTCTTGCACTCGCACACTTACTGCTGCAACAATTGAAGCACGTAAGTCAGCCAAATCAAATTCCTTTTTATAAAACTCCCTAACTGTTTTTGCGTAAGCCTCACGAAATGCAAGCAAATGCGTGCCACCTTGTGTGGTATGTTGTCCGTTTACAAATGAGTAATACTCTTCGCCATACTGGTTTTCATGGGTAATGGCCACTTCAATATCTTCACCTTTTAAATGAATAATCGGATAGCGAATATGCTCTTCGTTGGTTTTGCGTTTTAACAAATCCAGCAAACCATCTTTCGAGTAAAACTTTTTATCATTATAATTTATCGTCAAACCCGAATTTAAAAAAGCATAGTTCCACAACATGTTTTCTATGTACTCGGGGATGTAATGAAAATTCTTGAAAATTTGTTCGTCAGGAATGAAAACGACCGTTGTTCCATCTGGCTCAAGCGATGATTGTTGTTTGGTTTCCTTTATCAGTTCTCCCCTAACAAATTCGGCAGATACTGTTTTTCCGTCTCGGTAAGATTGCACTTTGAAATTTACTGCCAGTGCATTTACCGCTTTGGTACCCACACCGTTTAATCCGACTGATTTTTGGAAAGCTTTGCTATCGTATTTGCCTCCGGTATTTATTTTACTTACCACATCAACCACTTTTCCTAAAGGGATTCCACGACCAAAATCGCGTACAAATACAGAGCCCGCCTCATCAATTTTTATGTCAATGGTTTTGCCGTATCCCATTACATGCTCATCAATACAATTGTCAAGCACTTCTTTGAGTAATACATAAATCCCATCATCCGGTGCTGAGCCATCGCCCAACTTACCAATATACATTCCCGGACGCAACCGTATGTGTTCGCGCCAATCTAATGACCTAATACTGTCTTCGTTATAAATAACCTTAGGGTCTTTCTCCGCCATAATACTTCTCGCTTTAAAAAGGTAAAATTAAGGTGAATTCATCCTACATAATCCACAGAATGCATTTGTAAATGTGGAAATTGTAAGTAATTGATAGTTATGCAGTGTAGTTTAAGTTATCAAATCGTCAGGAGATTGGTTATTTTGCCCGCAACATTGAAAAAGGTTTGTTTTTTTAATAGCATTCAATTTTGGGGTGGTGGCGAAAAGCTGTTACTTGAGCATGCTTTGTATTTTCACCAAAGAGGTTATGAGGTAACACTTGCTTGCCATTCCCAAAGTCCATTGGCACAAAAATCAGTATCCCATTCTATACCCACATTTTCGGTAAATGCAGGTAGTCTATCTTTTTTAAATCCATACAAATTGTGGCGATTGGCATCTTATTTCAAGAAATCAAATACAGATACCGTAATTTTTACAGCATCTCATGATGCTAAGCTTGGTGGAATTGCAGCTAAATTGGCAGGTGTAAAACGTATTGTATATTTGCGTGGACTTGCAGTTCCTGTGAAAAGTAACATCATCAATCGGTTATTGTTTGGCAATATACTTACACATATTGTTGCCAATTCTCAGGAAACCAAACGCACCATACTAAAACACCTAAGTGGTACTATTTCTGAATCACAAATTCAAGTTATCTATCATGGCATTGATTTAAAAACATCGCGAGTAACCAAGCTACCTTTAATAGCAAATCATGCAAAAGGAATTGTATTGGGAAATGCCGGAAGACTAACTACCCAAAAAGGCCAACAGTACCTAATTGAAATTGCGCGCATATTGAAGGAAAAAAACATTGAATTCACCCTGTTTATTGCCGGCACAGGGGAATTGCAAAATGAATTGGCAGAACGTATTGCTGTACATGGATTAGAGAATGAAGTTAAACTGCTTGGCTTTGTTGAGAACATGGATCAGTTTATGCAATCAATAGACATCTTCCTTTTGTCTTCCGCATGGGAAGGTTTTGGATTTGTTATTGTTGAAGCTATGGCACACAAAAAACCGGTTATTGCATTTGATATAAGCAGTAATCCTGAAATTATTGCGAATCACGAAACAGGGTTTTTAATTCCATTTGCAGATACTTTGCAATTTGCTGATTGCATTGAAAAAATAATATCAGACCCCAAGATGCGCATGGAAATGGGAGAAAATGGCTACCAACGAGCGAAAGCTTTATTTGATACTGATAAACAAATGGCTGCTTTTGAAACCTATTTGCTTTCATGAAAAACACGGAACAACATGAACATATTATCCCTCGGTTAACTGCACTATGGGCGCTAAGCGAAAGTGGCCTTGGAGGTTTTATGCATGCAGTGAAAATTCCATTTACCGGATTCTTTTTAGGTGGTTTTGCTATCATCATGATAACATTAATAGCATTGCATAGCCATAAACCATTTACACAAATCATGAAGGCAACCTTGTTGGTTGTATTGGTAAAAGCTACGGCAAGTCCACAATCGCCTCCTATGGCCTATTTTGCAGTGGCCTTTCAAGGACTAAGTGGCGCCATGATTTTTGCGTTGGGTGTAAATCGTGTTTTTGCGATAGCATTTGGTGCCATTGCATTATTTGAATCGGCCATTCAAAAATTTGTAACTGCAACACTCATTTTTGGCAAATCAATTTGGGATGCAGCTGATGCCCTTTTTAATAGCATTGCCAAAGACCTAGGACTGAGTCATGATGTTGCATTTAGTTTTTGGCTAATCGGAATTTACTCTGGTGTGTATACTATTTGGGGTATGTTACTGGGCAATTGGTCGTACTCATTGCCTGCTTCTTTGTTGGCAACAAGAGCATCCATCATTGAGCAGGCGCATAACCTCACCTTTAAGCACCTTCCTGAAAGCAAAAAGAAAAAACGAAAAATGAAATTGATTTCATTGTTCTTCATCCTCCTATTTATCATCAGTATATTTTTATTGCAAGGCAATTCACAACAAGCGATGTATGCCATTGCAAGAACCGTAGCAGCTTTGCTCCTACTCTATTTCGTGTTATCCCCATTAACAAAATATCTTTTTACAAAATGGACTACTAACCAAAGCAGTAAACGAGCAAATGATATCAAACAAATTTTGGATGCGTTACCTCAATTAAGGAACCATTTAACTTCGGCTATGCAACTTGCCACGATGAACCATAAAGGCTTACAGGTATATAAAGCTTTTGTCTTGAATTTGATTGTTCTTTCGATTTATCACGAATCTTGACAAATAATATATACATACTATCGCAGCCAATACAAACCGGCAAAACCACATTGCTAATGAACTGGATTGCAAGGCAAAAAAATGTTGGTGGCATTCTTACGCCTGATGTGAATGGATTAAGAATGCTGTACAATATTGCTTCCCAATCATATCACCCTTTACAGGTTATGCATGAAGCAAACACCATTCAAATTGGTCGCTTTAATTTTGATGAATCTGCTTTTCAATTGGCCCAAAAAATAGTTTTGGAAAGCATGGCTCAACAACATGAATGGGTTATTGTTGATGAAGTCGGA
The DNA here is from genome assembly GCA_964429245.1 of uncultured Bifidobacteriaceae bacterium. GTDB lineage: Bacteria > Bacteroidota > Bacteroidia > UKL13-3 > UKL13-3 > CAYSBE01. The sequence continues at coordinate 6,938 of CAYSBE010000097.1, forward strand.
CGATTGGAAATGGATAAACAATCCGGATTAGAACCTGCAGTTTCTGCAATTATTCAAAAAGCAAAAACGCAAGCATCCAACACAAAACTGTTGCTGGTGATTAGGGATTATTTATTAAATGATGCCATTCAATATTACAGATTGGAAGGCGCAACGATTTTGCATAAATCATTCTTTGAAACTACATCGATTAATGACAATAACAAACTGTTCGGAGTGGTATTATGTGGCGGCCAAAGTGTCAGAATGGGAACTGATAAAGCATTTATTTCATATCATGAGAAACCACAATATGCATATACAGCGGACTTAATAATGCCCTATTGCAAATCTGTATACATTTCATGTAACAGCAAACAGAATTCTCAAATACCTCATGACTACAATACGATAGTTGACAATGCGACATTTGAAAATGCCGGCCCAATGACGGGTGTTTTAAGTGCATTTGAAAAACTAAACAACCATTCTATTTTGCTCATTGGTTGTGATTATCCATACTTACACCCAACTGACATTGAGACACTGTTAGCTGCGCGAAATGAATGCTATGATGCAGTATGTTTTATGCAACCTGATACAAAAATAGAAGAGCCTTTACTTGCTGTTTATGAAAAACAATGTGCTCCACTTCTTTTGGATTTTTTTGCGCAAGGCAATACTTCAATGCGAAAATTTTTAGCAACTGTTAGAACCCATAAAGTTGTTCCTGAGTCGCTCAAACGTATTCAAAGTATAGATACGCCAATTATTTGATTAAAGTAATAATGAGTAAACCAAGTGTAACACAAACTTCCGTTGTTCGGATAATACAAAAAAAGCGTATACCACAAGACGACTTGCTTGCTGTGGAAGAACCGATGGAAATACGCATCGGATATGGCCCTATTGACATGCGGATGCAAAAAAGTATTTCTGTCACCATGCGCACACCGGGCAATGATTTTGAACTTGCCTTGGGATTTTTATTTACTGAAGGAATCATACACTCAACACATCAAATCCAAAACATTCAATATTGCACAGAAGCAAACACAATTGAGAATAAAGAGAATATCGTAAGGGTTGAACTGAAACCTGAAACCGAAATTGATTTCAGCAAGCTGCAACGAAACTTTTATACCACAAGTAGCTGTGGTGTCTGCGGCAAAGAAAGCATTGAAGCCATTAAAGTGCATTGTCAAATTCAAACAGGTAAAGGCTTATCGGTATCAACAGAAACCATCATTTCATTGCCCGAAAAACTCAGAGCCCGACAAAGTGTGTTTGAATACACGGGAGGCATACATGCTTGTGCACTTTTTGATACCGAAGGCAATCTGTTATTGGCAAGAGAAGATGTAGGCAGGCACAATGCAATGGACAAATTGGTTGGGGCAGCATTACATCTTGATGCAACACTTTTTCAAAAAAGCATTTTATTGCTTAGCGGCAGAGCGAGTTTTGAATTGTTGCAAAAAGCCGCTGTTGCAGGTATTCCCATGGTATGCGCTATTGGTGCACCAAGCAGTTTGGCTGTAGCTATTGCAAAAGAATTTGGTATTACATTGATTGGGTTTTTAAAAGAACACCGATTCAATATCTATTCAGGACAAACCGAATTGATCTATTAAAGTTCACTTAGCTTCACCTGCTCATGCAATCTCACTCCCTTTTCTGTCATTTGAACTGTGCATGCTTCGTTTAGTGGGTCGTGTTCGAAATATAAAACAAACTTATCATTAGCAGCTGCTTCATTCAGCGTAGCCAGCTTCTCATTCATGGTATCCAGCGGACGTACATCATATCCCATCACATACGGAACAGGCAAATGGGCTTGAGTAGGAATCATATCGGCAAGGTATAAAATTTGGTAATCTTTGTAGTGAATCAACGGATGCATCATATCTCGCGTATGTCCGTTACTGTATCGAAATGATATATCAGGATGAATGACATCACCCTCATTTAATAGCGTGAGTTGACCGCTTTCTTCAATTGGTAAAATATTTTCTTTTAGGAAAGATGCTTTTTCCCTTTGATTGGGTTTAAGCGCCTCCTGCCAATGTTTTGCGGCTATGTAATATTGCGCATTGGCAAATGAGGTTTTATACTTGGTTCGGTCAGCATTCCATTCAATACTTCCTCCACAATGGTCGAAATGCAGGTGGGTGAGCACCATATCGGTAATATCTGATGAAGTAAATCCGTGCGCATTCAATGATTTTTCAAGCGTATGCTCGCCATGCAAAAAATAATAAGAAAAGAACTTTTCATCTTGTTTGTTGCCCATGCCATTATCTATCAATATTAGCCTATCGCCATCTTCAACCAACAAGCAACGCATGGCAAGGCTAATCATATTGTTGTTATCGGCAGGGTTGAGTTTGTTCCAAATTGATTTTGGAACCACGCCAAACATGGCGCCCCCATCCAATTTAAAATGTCCGGTTTCAATGGTATGCAATTTCATGTATGCAAAATAAGGAATTGTGAATGTTTAATCACCCCCTGTGGCATAAACAGATCTGAAGAATAAACTTGTGCGTGGAAACCCTTTAGGACTGGGGTGAGCGTGGCAAATCTCCTTGCCTTACTGTGAACACCGTGTACTCCGTGATTAAAAAAAAATGACGAATAATGAATCACGCCTGTGGTGTAACAAGTTTGAGAATGTATAGTCAGGTCGAGTGTTGCTGATAGGATTGTGCTTTGGGGCAACGTATCGAGACCTGAATTGAGAATTGAGATTACGACTTTGGCGTGGCACATGATGCTATTTACACCTTACGCCTCAGTGAACACT
>CAYSBE010000098.1:0-9645 GCA_964429245.1 uncultured Bifidobacteriaceae bacterium
TGTGAAACTGATAGGTCAGGAAACCATTACGCTGAAAGTAGTGAAGGCTAACTAAATAATAAGTAAACTGAATGTAATAAAAGGCCGGCTTTGTCCGGCCTTTTTTATGCAGTGATGCTGAATGAGAAGAAAAAATTATCTTCGAACAATGTTTAGATGGGTTACATGTATACTCCTGTTTTTTCCTCTTGCGCTATTTGCTCAAACCAAAGAAGAGCAACTTGCAGCACAGTATTTCAACAACGGGGAGTTCGACAAGGCAGCCGATATTTATGAAAAATTAAATAGTAAGAATCCTGAGTCGGCATATATTTATGATAATTTATTAAGCGCCTACTTTCAGCTAAAACAATGGGACGAGGCAGCTAAGTTGGTCAAAAAACAGCAACGAAAATTTCCTTCAAATGCCTTTTATAAAGTTGATGAAGGTTACGTGATGCAAAAATCAGGTTTTACCGAAAAGGCAAATAAATTTTTCACACAGCTCATTCATCAATCGGCCGTAAACGAACAGCAAGCCATTCAATTGGCATCTGCATTTCAAAAACGCAGTTATATTGATTATGCAATTGAATGTTATGTACGAGCAAGAAAACAGAATGGGAGTATGTCGCTTACATATTCGATGGAATTGGCTCAGTTGTACGACCAAAATGGGGAGCAACAACAGATGATGGAAGAATACCTGAATACGGTACAAATCAATCCACAACTGCAGGATGAGATACAAGGATATTTGCAAGATAAAATAGAGGATGCAAAATCGTATGAATACTTAAAAACAGCTCTCATCAAAAGACTAAAAACCTACCCTGATTACGAAGTGTTTCAAACCATGCTGGTTTGGCTGTATGTACAAAAAAGAGATTTTAACAATGCATTTCTACAAGCTAAAGCTTTGGATAAGCGGTATAAAGAACAAGGAATGCGAATTACAGAACTTGGTATGTTGGCTTTGCAAAACGAATCATATGATGCCGCAATTAATATTTTTTCATACGTAATTTCACTTGGTAGCGATAAGCCGATGTATTTAACTGCACAAACTTCATTGCTTGATGCCAGACGCCTAAAAATTGTCAATACACAAAATTATACCCAACAAGATCTTGCCATAATCGAACAGGCTTACCTAAGTTTCCTGAATGAAAACGAGAAAAATCATTTTACCGTACAAAGTATGCGTGAGTTGGCAAGCTTGTATGTATATTATATGAATAGGATGGAGGAGGGGATAAAACTGTACAATGAAATAATTGCGATGCAACGTATCGATGCCCAGTTTAGAAGTAAATGTAAATTGGAATTGGGAGATATCTATGTGCTGAAAGGCGATGTGTGGGAAGCCATGTTGCTTTATGGGCAGGTAGATAAAGATTTTAAAGAAGATCCGTTGGGGCAGGAAGCAAAATTTAGAAACGCAAGGTTGTCTTATTTTCTTGGTGAATTTGAATGGGCACAAGCACAACTTGATGTATTGAAAACAGCAACCACCCAACTTATTTCCAATAATGCATTAGAACTTTCTTTGCTCATTCAGGATAATTCGGTTGATAGCAATACGGAACCGTTAACGTATTTTGCACAGGCAGACTTAAATTATTATCAGAAAAAAAATGATATCGCATTGCGCTACCTTGATACCATTAATTCGCTATATCCAAGACACGAACTCGATGATGATATTTTATATAAACGAGGTGAAATCAATATTTCAAATAAACAATACACCAAAGCGCTCACAAATTTTGAACAAATACTAAAAGAGCACGGTAGCGGTATTTGGGGCGATAATGCATTGTTTATGATTGCCCAATTACAGGAAAAATATTTAGGGCTGCCCGATAGTGCAAAAGACAGCTACACAAAACTATTAACCGATTATCCGGGTAGCTTTTTTTGTACAGAAGCAAGGCGTAGAATTCGTTTTTTAAGAGGAGAACAAATAAACTAACTGCATGATTATTTATAATGTTACCGTAAATGTAGATGATTCCATTGCTGATGAATGGGTGAAATGGATGAAAGAAAAACACCTTTCAGATGTATTGAATACACAAATGTTTCAAAAGGCTACATTGTCTCGTTTACTTACCCGACAACCTGATGAAACAGGAGTGACCTATGTGGTACAATACATGGCACCCGATATGGCACACTATGAACGATACAGGGATGAGTTTGCCCCAGGCCTGCAAGCAGATGGAAGAAATAGGTTTGGAGATAAATTTATTGCCTTTAGAACCCTGATGGAATCAGTTGATTAGTTAGTGAACCGGAGTGGCAATAGCACAGATACTCACGGTAGCACTTTTTGGCAGCACTTTACATAATCCTTCTATGGTTGCTCCGGTAGTGATTACATCGTCACAAATGAGCAGGTGTTTATTTTCCAATGTTGATGCATCAATTACTGAAAAAACTTCTTGTACATTTTCCCAACGGGCAAATCTGTTTTTTCTGGTTTGGCTTTCAGTAGCAGTAATTCGTGCCACACTGTTGCTTAGTATCGGTATTTGCAGCACATTCGACAGTCCCTGAACGATATAATCAGATTGGTTGTATCCACGTTTGCGCAACTTGTTTTTATGAAGCGGAATGGCAACTATTCCATCTGCATCGAAACTGCTTGATTTTAACATTCCACCATACATTTCGCCCAAAAAAACGGCCAACTCCTTATTGCCTTTGTATTTTATTTCATGCAACATTTTCTGCACCATACCTTCTTTGTTAAAATAAAGCATGGCAAAGGCGTATTTAAATTGTATTCGACCCCAAAAAGTTTTTTCTAAAAGATTTTCTCGTTGCTCGTGAAAAGATGTAAGCGGCATTTCATTGATGCACGATGCACATAAATACAGTTCATTTTTCATCAGTGTTTTGTTACACGCCACACATAAGTGTGGAAACAGTAAGTCAACAACCGACCGAATCATTTATCAATGTGATTTGATAACCCTAAGTGTTTTTTGTTCTCCTTCAGTTTGTATCGTCACAAAATAAACACCATCAGGAAGCGACTCGCCAAATGTGAGGGTTTGCTTTCCCTGCGATAAAGTATTTGTATAACTGTACACAACTTCGCCTACAATATTATAGGCTTTGATAGTATACAATGATTCACGTAATGCATCAATACGAATATTGCATCCTTTGTCAAATGGATTTGGATACGCACTGAAACTTCTTAGGTACATTTCTTCTTGAATTCCTGTTGGGAAAGGAGTTGCTTCGCCAAAAGCTGTATCTGTACAGCCATTGCTTGAAAAAGCCAAGTAATAATATGTAAAACCGGTAGTAGGAATTTTTATTTTTAATTGGTTAGCTGTACTCGTAACTCCTGAACTAAAACGCCATTGGCCATAAGCACTACTTGTTGATGTATTATTTAAAAACAGGCTGTCACCTGTTTGCGATACGGTAAATGATGCGTCAGGCGAAGCATTAACTGTCACACTTTGTGATACAGAATCAGCAGTAATTCCATTGGTATCATACACCACAAGTGAAAAGACAAAATTTCCGGGCGTATTTAATGTAAACGAAGGATTGCTGTTTTCAATAGTTGTTCCGTCAGGTAAATACCACTTGTATGAAACTGCCCCGATGGAATTGTTATTTAAGCTAACAGTTAATGGTGCACAACCACTTTGCGGACTTACGGCCATTGCAGCAACGGTCCCTAAAGATAGTTTGAAGGTGATGGTACTGTCTGCATGTTGAGTGATACTGGTAATTGAAACATTTGAAGGCTGTTTCACACCTGATAGTGTATAATGTAGTTTTGAATTTGGATTTGAGTTGTCAGTAAAGTTTCTGTTGTTGGTTGAGCCCGGAAATAAATCTCCTTGGTCGCCTCTATTGGTTCCTCTTTCGAGGTGGCGTTGCCCATCCGCTTGTTTTAATCCTACACCATATCTTGCTGTATCCACATTTACAGTATTGCTTCCCGGATACAGTGATGTTCTTTGCGTATTGATGTGCCAAATGGCCAACCCTCTTGAAGGTAAAAAGCGGTCCCAACCTTTCTGTTGGCGATTTTCAATGAGGAAGTATTCATTTCCACGTGATGTATTCACCCTAATGGCAACAGAAGAATCAAGTGTATTTGGTAAGGTTATATCACCTGTGTTGTTCACTACGATAGGAGTAATCCAACCAAACTGGTCTTTACTCCATGTTTCGTATTGGCAAGGTGTGCGTTCTTGATTTAGCCATCCGCAACCACCCATCAATCCATAATTCCCAATGCCTTCACTTGATCCTTGAGTAGCATATAAATCTGGAAGGCCCATGATATGACCGAACTCATGTGTTAACACACCAAGTCCAACCATTCTAATATCGCCACTCCAATTTCTTTTTGAGGGATTGATACAATAGTTGCGGATGGTTTTCCCATCTTTTACCCTCACATTGGAGCCTGAAAGAGAAGAGCGGTGCGACCAAATGTATCCATCAAATCCTTGTTCAGCGCCATAACCAGCATGAAAAACAATGATGCCATCAACCTCGCCATTGCTATCGTTGTCATACTTTGTAAAGTCAACATTGCCTTTTATATCAGCCGAGTCTATACCTTGTGCAATCAAGCTTCTTACGTTCGACATATAAGATGGATTTGATGCTCCGTTATCTAATGCTTGTCCATACTCAACCCTATTTCTTGTGCTTGTATACCAACCCACCACATCAACTTGTACATTTAATTTTCCATAGGAATTGGCTGTAAAATAGTCTTTAAAACTTCCTGTTCCATTGTAATTGCTTTGGTTCAATAAATCGTTTAGCGCACTTATTGGATATAGCGGAGCTAAATCGGGAAATTGCATACATATGGCTAGTACTTTTATGTTTCCATTTACAGGATAAGATACTTCAATTGATTTATTTAATTGATGTATTTCACCTGACATTGCTTCGAAATCAGCTATGATGGCGCGTTCTTGAATATCTGAGAATCTTATATGCTTTGGTATTGCTTGTTTGCCTGCAAGTGTTTCTGAAATATTGTTTTTTGCGGCAATTCCACTCAATTGAAGTTGGCCTTTTTCATCAACCAAGGCATATTCGTAAATGCCTTCTTTGTTAGGAATGATGGTATATCCTTCTTCTGTTTCTTTATAGTGTAATGCTTCTGTGCCTTTTGTATAAATAATAAGCTTGCTGCCATTTGGTTGTGTAACCTCAATCGGATAAGGGGAACTTACGCAGTTTGAACGTTGAGCAAATAAATTTGAAGCACTTGAAATAACTAAGATAATAACAAGGTGTAATAATTTTTGCATGTGTGTGTATAGTATAAATAGGTGTACAATTAACAGATAACATTTCTATTTCACAATACAAACCATTAACTTGGCTAAAAGTTTACAAAACACAGTTGTAGATATTAATACGGAAATGCAATGAAACAGCAATTTTATGATGCTGAAATTATCAAGATTATTGATGAATCGCACGCAGTAAGAAGGTATTATTTTAAGGTGCCACATTTGGAAAAATTTGAATTCAAACCAGGCCAGTTTGTAATGATTAATTTGCCTATTGAATCAAAGATTCCATACCGCAGCTATTCAATTGCGTCTTCACCATCACAAGATAATACACTTGAATTGGTAATTGTATTAAATCCACCAGGCCTAGGTACACCACATATGTGGGAACATTTTGAAGTGGGCTCTATTGTGCAAATGGCCGGACCCATTGGCAAGTTTGTTTTGCCCGAGAATATTGACAGAGATATTTGTTTTGTGGCCACAGGTACAGGAATTGCTCCATTGCGAAGCATGTGTTTACATATACTCAACAACCATATTCCCCATAAAAATATATACATGGTTTTTGGTAACAGGCATGAAGCAGATATTTTATACAGAAAAGAAATGGAATCGCTGCAAGCGGCATATCCCGAGTTTAAATTTATTCCTGTTTTATCAAGAGCACACAATTGGGAAGGAAGGCATGGTTATGTACATGAGGTGTATGAAGAAATATTTGCCGATAAAAGGCCAGCATATTTTTACATGTGCGGTTGGAGTGCGATGCTAAAAGAAGCACGTGAACGATTGACAAATATGGGATATCCTAAGGAGGCCATCAAATTTGAGCTATATGATTAATCAGGTGCTTATATTGTCTTTTAAATAAATTTTCAACTCTTCTGCGGTCCATTTATCTTCCAGGCGCATCATCTGTTGGCTATCAGCAAAAACAGGAGGTTTTGATTTTACGGTAATGCGTATGAAATGATGATGAAACACATCTAACGCAATGTGGCAGGGTTTGATATCGCCTATTTCCAAATTTCGTTTTTTGCTTCGTATGTATAAATCAAAATCCGCTGCTTGAATGCGTTCGTCCCAATACCCAACTTTTTCTAGTGCTTTGCGATTAAATAAAACGGAATTTCCAACAAAGCCTTCTACAACTTTTTGCTTGAATTGGTTATAGCGTTTTTGGTTAAACAACTCCCAATTACCATACATAATTTTGTGCATGAGTTGTAGCGAAAAGATATTGATTCCTACTAGTCCAATTAAGTGTTTAATGCGCTTCCATTTACGACCAAATGTTTTTGTTTTTTCTGGTGATTCCAATCGTTCAATTCCACAAACAGTAATTATATCGAGTCCGTTTGCTTGCATACTTTCCAGCAAATGTTTATCCCAATTTGGTGATACAATAATATCGTTATTTAAAAATGCAAAATGGTCAAATTTAGCAACCCGTATACCTTGATTTTGGCAATATGGGTAAGAATAGTTTGCGGTATTTCTAATCACGTTTGCCCCTTCTGATTCAAAGTATTCGGTACTTCCATCAGTTGAGTGGTTATCAATAACAATAAGCTCGTATGGGTGATACGTGTATTTTTTCAGATACGCAACAAACAGTTTGTTCATTGGTAGCTGATTATGTACGGCAGTAATGATACTAATCATATGCGGTGCAACTTAAACATATTGTTCTGATATTTAATGATACAAACTTAGGATGAAGTAACAAAATTTCTGAATGTTTTCAATTCACAAAACACGGGTGTATACTTGCAATAACAGAATTGGATGAAAACTTATTTTAAACTCCTTGCATTTGCCAAACCGTATTCGCGATTTGTCCCTAAGTATGCTGTACTGGCTTTGTTGGCAGTTTTTTTTGGCCTTGCTAATTTCACCCTGCTTATCCCTTTACTAAATGTAATCTTTGAGAAAGTACCAACCAATGAAATGATTTCACGACCTGAGTTTACTTTAAGTATTACCTATTTAAAAGAAATATTTAACTATTATTTTAATTCCATATTTAATGCATACGGGAAAATACAGGCACTTCAGTTTGTATGTGTCATCATCATTGTTTCAGTCTTCTTTTCCAATATGTTTAAATATTGGTCGCAACGGGTACTTACCAATATGCGAACGTATGTTGTCAGAAATATCAGAGAAAGTCTTTTTAGAAAAATTACTGATTTGCACGTTGGCTATTTTCAGAGTCAGCGCAAAGGAGATTTGATGTCCAGTTTATCAAATGATGTAAATGAAATTGAAAATTCAGTCGTAAGCTCTATTCAAGTAGTTTTTCGTGAGCCTTTGATGATAGTTGGATTTGTTATTTTATTGTTTAGCATGAGTGTGAAGCTTACCTTATTTTCCCTTATTGTACTTCCATTGTCGGGCTTAATCATCACAACTATTTCACGTAAATTACGCAAACAAGCACAAGTAGGTCAAAGCATCTTAGGCAATATTTTAAGCATTATCGAAGAAACCATTTCCGGGATCCGCATCATCAAAGCATTTAATGCATCGGCTTATGTAAGGGCAAAATTTGATGAACAAAATAACAACTACAGAAATGTGCTAAAATCAATGTGGAACAAACGGGAATTAGCCTCTCCGATATCTGAATTTTTGGGTGTATCGGTAGTCGTAGGATTGATTTTATATGGAGGAAGTTTGGTGTTGGAAAACGATTCTGAATTAAATGCAAGCGAGTTTATAACTTACATTACACTATTCTCCCAAATTCTTGTACCGGCCAAAAATATTTCATCTGCACTTACCAATATACAACGAGGACTTGCCTCTGGCGAGCGCATATTTGCCATTCTAGAAACTCCGGTAACCATAACCGAATCAAAAGATGCAAAATCCATTCAATCATTTACCAAAAGTATTGAATACAAAAGTGTTTCTTTTGCGTATCATCAGCATCAAGTATTAAATGAAATTAATTTAGCTATCCCAATTGGAACTACTGTTGCTTTGGTGGGTCAATCAGGAGCAGGTAAAAGTACGATGGCCGATTTGCTACCTCGTTTTTATGATGTATCATCAGGCTGTATTGAGATTGACGGAATGGATATTCGCCAATTGAAATTATCCGACTTGAATGCATTGATGGGAATAGTTACACAAGAAGCTATTTTATTCAATGATTCTGTTTTCAACAATATTGCTTTTGGCAGACCTCACACAACAGAAGAAGAGATTATTGCTGCAGCCAAAATTGCCAACGCACACGAGTTTATTGTAAAGCTTGAGCAGGGATATCAGACCAATATTGGTGACCGTGGCGCAAAGCTTTCAGGTGGCCAAAGACAGCGATTGTCCATTGCACGAGCAGTGCTTAAGAATCCGCCAATTCTTATTTTAGATGAAGCCACTTCAGCACTTGATACCGAGTCAGAAAGATTGGTTCAGGAGGCATTGCAAAACCTCATGAAAAATAGAACTTCTATTGTCATTGCTCACCGACTTTCTACTATTCAGCATGCCGATAAAATCATTGTATTGCATCAGGGAAAAATAATTGAGCAAGGCAACCACAATCAACTCATTTCAGCAAATGGGGCCTATAAAAATCTGATTGATATGCAAACCTTTCAGTAAGTTATAAACTATAGGTTATATATACAAAACTTTACGCTATTTTTCTTTTTATTATTGTCTAATCTGTTAACTTCGAAACTCAATTTATTCGAATAATTAAATTTAAGTATATGAAAATACGTATTACACTCCTAAGTTTATTACTTGTATTGTCCGTATCAAATTTGTTGGCGCAAGGTACACCTACTTACTCTTGTGGTAACGGAACAGGTTCAAATGCGATTCCGTTTGGAGGGGGAGGATGGTCAAATTGCCGCTTTCAAGGATTATACCAAGTAGGTGAATTCACACCGGCTGTGCCATCTGGTTTAGCTATTAACAGAGTCTATTTTAGATCTGCCTCAACAACTACTGCTACCTACTCAAACTTTCAAGTATGGATAGGAAATACCACTACAACTACATTGGCCGGTGTATGGGTTTCAGGAACAGTGCAAGCACTTTCTGTTTCAAGTCAAGTAATTACTGCTACAGCAGGGCAGTGGTTTGCTATCACATTGGACAATCCAGTTCCCATTGACCCGACTCTTCCTATTGTAGTAGAAACTCGCCAAACAGCCACTACGGGCTCAATTGGCTTAGCAAACCAAAATGTATCTTACAACTCACGCCAATGGTCAACAGATGTAACTGCACCAACTCCGTCAGGTTTTGGAACCCAACGTTATGATTTCGGATTTGACCTTGTGGCCACAGGCCCACCCCCGGCCCCAATCCCCCCATTAGCGAACTTTGATTTCACGTTAGG
>CAYSBE010000099.1:0-9635 GCA_964429245.1 uncultured Bifidobacteriaceae bacterium
AAATCAATTGTTGTTGCCCCAAACACGTTTACTTGTAATGATATTGGCGACAATTCTGTATTGCTATCTGTTGAAGACAGCAGCGGAAATATTGGTTATAAAAATGCAACTATAACGGTTTTGGATACCATTACACCAATTGTACGTACACAAAACATTACAGCCTATTTAGACGACTCAGGCAGGGTGATTGTATCACCACTATTGGTAAATGCAGGCAGCACAGATAATTGCAACATATCAGGGTATGTGTTGCAGCCAGATACATTTACCTGTGCCCAATTAGGCGCAAATGATGTGCAGCTTTTTGTAACTGATAGCAGCGGAAACACAGGAACAAGTGGAGCAGTAGTAACCATTATGGATACCATCAAACCAAAACCTGTAGCCAGAGATTTGGTGGTGTATTTGGATGCATCAGGCCAGGCCACCATCACCACGCTAATGGCTGATAGTGCCTCAACAGATAATTGCAACATATCAACCCGCACCATATTGCCAAACACCTTTACCTGTGCAACGGTAGGAAACAATTCCGCTTATTTAAGCATCACCGACCAATCAGGAAATAAAGACAGTGTTCAACTAAATGTGTTGGTTGTAGATACGGTAAGGCCATTGTTGTACCCACGTAATATTACAGTGTATTTAGATACCGCAGGCCAAGTAAGCATCACAGCTTCTATGGTTGATAGTGCAAGTACTGACGGATGCGGAATCGCCACACGTGCAGTTGTGCCATCTACATTTAGCTGCAACGAAAAGGGCAACAATACGGTTGTGCTCACCATCACCGATGTAAATGGAAATATTGATTCGATAACTGCAACCGTAACGGTATGGGATACGATTTCTCCAATTGCAATTGGTAAAAACATCACCGTATATCTTGACTCAATTGGTAATGCAACCATTTCGGGTGCAGATATTGATTCATTATCTTCCGACCAATGTGCTATTAGCAGCATGAATGCTATTCCAAATACGTTTGGATGTGCCAATACAGGCAACAATATTGTACGATTAAAAGTAGAAGACAATAGCGGAAATATAGGATACGACATAGTAAATGTATTGGTCATTGATACCATTAAGCCTGTTCCATTACCAAAAGTATACACAGCTTATTTGAATGCATCAGGCAATATTCAGATTAATGGAAATCAACTTGACAGCGCAACGACTGATAATTGTTCAATAGATACCTTAATGGTAATTCCGAATATGTTTAGCTGTTTGGATACAGGCTGGCAAACCGTAATATTCACTGCAATAGATACGAAAGGCAATTCAGCATCTGTTCAATCGGCTGTAATCATTGTTGATACAATTCGTCCTGTTATCGTGTCAAAAGATATCAGTGTTCACTTAGATCCATCAGGCTCGGTTAGTATTACAGCCGCGCAATTGGATAGTGCTACTGCGGATAATTGTGGAATTGATACACTTATATTGAGTCAGTATAACTTTACTTGCAATAGTGTAGGTGTGAACAATATCACGCTTACTGCTATTGATTATTCGGGTAATATTTCTCAGCAGGTGGCGAGGGTTAACGTACTCGATTCGGTAAGTCCGGTAGCCATTTCGAAAAATATTGTTGTTTACTTAAATCAAGCAGGTTCTGCCGGCATAACGCCTGACATGGTTGACAGCGCATCGTTTGACAACTGTGCGGTAGTATCAAAAACTTTGAGCAAATCTATTTTTGGTTGTGCGGAGTTAGGTGTTAATACCATTACGCTAACGGTGTTTGATACAGCCGGAAACTCGTCTCAGGTATTTACCAATGTTATGGTGATTGATACGCTGAAACCTGTTATTATTTCGAAATCGATCACAACGGCTTATCTTAACACAAGTGGTACAATTACACTGTCAGGTAATGATGCAGACAGTGCCTCTTCTGATAATTGTAGCATTACAAATGTGACCATGCAGCCAAATACATTCAATTGCAGTCAGCTTGGAGTCAACCGCGTTCTTATTACAGCTATTGATCAAAGTGGAAATTCAATTAGCGACTCTGCCAGCGTAATGATTGTGGATACCATTCGTCCGGTAATTGTATGCAACCCTGATATTACGTTATATGTTCACAAAGATTCTTGTGGTATAACTCATGCGGTGACACCGCCTTCACTCACAACATCAGATAATTGTGGATTCAGCATAACAAGTGATAAGCCGGCAACTGCGAATTTCCCATCGGGAAATACCACTATATTATGGACTGTAAGAGACTCTTCAGGAAATTCAGCAACTTGCAGTCAGCAAATCATTGTTAGAGATACCATCAAGCCGTTGGTTATTACAAAAAATATTACAGCTTACTTAAGCAGCTTCGGTAATTTAATTGTTACGCCAAGTATGGTTGACAGTGCATCATCGGATAATTGTGGTATAGATACGATGTATGTGAGTAAAGCAACTTACAATTGTTCAGATACAGGAGTTAGAAATGCAGTTTTATTTATCAAGGATGTAAATGGAAACCTAGCGTCTGCGCCTTACTCAATCACAATCAAAGATACAACGCGCCCTGTATTACTATTAAGGAGTGTAAATACCTATTTGAATGCTTCCGGAACTGTTACTATTCCTGTTTCGTTTGTCGATAACGGTACATTTGAACCTTGTGGCCTAAAATCATTTACGTTAAGTCAATCCACATTTACATGTGATGATGTAGGGCCTAATATTATTTTAGTAACGGCAATTGATGCAAGTGGAAATATTGCAACAGATACCGTAAGGGTAACCGTTTTTGATACCATTAAGCCAAATGTGGTTACAAAGAATATAGACTTGTTCATCACCTTACCAACAAATTCAGCCAGTATCATTCCTTCTGATGTAGATATGGGCTCTTCTGATGCGTGTGGCATAGATAGCATGTGGGTAATACCAAAAGACTTTACCATTGCAAACCTTAGAACAAATATTGTTACACTTTTTGTAAGAGATAAGAATGGAAACATTTCTTCAAACACGGCAATTGTATATGTTAAAGAGTTGAATCCGCCTGTTGCAAGGTGTAAAAATATCAGCGTAACATTGGTTAATGGAAAAGCAATCATAACGCCATTTATGGTTGATAATGGATCAACTGATGAAACTGGAATTAAGCAATATGCATTGTCAAAAGACTCATTTACCTGTGCAGATATTGGAATTAATACGGTTACATTAACAGTTACAGACAGCAATGATTTATCATCTTCTTGTACCGCAACCGTTGAGGTAATCGGAACGATACCTATATTCAGTGTAATGGGAGAGTTGAATAAAAACGGGATATTTATTGGAGAGCAAAATATCGAAACGGATTCTAATCAAATGTTCCTCGGTTATGGTCCACAATCATTTAAATTGTCATGTGTACCAACAGGAAGTGATACACCATTCACTTACCTGTGGAGTGGAAGCGGAGTAACCACACCAACAGCCCAAAACCCAATCATTGAACCCTCGCAGGAAGGTACATTGCCTTACACAGCAATCGTTACAAATAAATACGGATGTACATCGAGTAGAAGCTTAGAGCTTTGTGTAATTGATGTGCGTGACCCTCGCCCAAGCAAAACAAATCAGAAATATATTATCATTTGTAAGCAGCCTCCACGCAATTTGCCGAAGCCTTTCTCCGTAAGTGTTCCGATAGACGAAGTACCTGAACTGCTTGCCTTTGGGAATAAATTGGGACATTGTGACTCCCGTTGTGGTGGACCAACCATTGGCAAGCTCATTGGCAATCCATCATCAAACAGTGCAGTTGTATTCCCGAACCCTGCAAGTGGCACGTTTAATATCAGATTTGAAACACCTGGAATGGATAAGTACGTGCGGGTAAGGTTATATGATATACGAGGCGAGCTTCTTTATGATAATGAATATGTTGATGTATTTGGTGTTACATCATTCGGTGAAGAATTGAAATCAGGATTATATGTAGTGGAAATCACAGAAGGTGGTTTCAATAATATCATCAAAGTAATCAAAGTGAATTAAACTAAAAAAGGCAACTTAGATGTTAAGTTGCCTTTTTTAAATAAACCTATTTGCTAATTAATATCGCTTTTCAATCTTGTCATAAAATCCACCATACGTTACATTCTTTACTCCTTCTTCATTAAAGAAATCTCCGGGGAACCCCATTTCTATTTTACTTACTTGGTTTAAAATGGCAATTTGTTCTGTGGTCAACTTTAGTTCCAGCGATTTAATATTTGTTTCCATTTGTGAGACTTTGGTGGCCCCAACAATGGGAATAGAAGAGAATCCTTGTTGCATCGTCCAAGCCAATGCAACATGTGCCGGTTCCACCTGACATTCTTCAGCAACGCGGATAACCGCTTTTGTAATTTCAGTAGATTGTTGATTCAATCTTTTACTGGTGTCCGGTAGCCTGCCTTTGTCTCCCTTAAGGTATTTACCTGTCAATGCACCACCGGCTAGCGGTGCCCAAGGCATCAACGTAAGTCCGTAATTTTTAGCCATAGGGATTAATTCTCTTTCGGTGGTTCGTTGCAATAAGCTATATTCTACCTGAAGTGCAATAAACTTACTCCACCCCATAAGTTCGGCAAGTGTTTGTCCGCGGCTTATTACCCAAGCAGGCGTATCACTTATTCCTATATAATTCACTTTACCTTGACGGGTTAGGTCATCTAAGGCTCGCATTACTTCGTCAATAGGAGTTAGGTTATCCCAAATATGTAAATAGAATAAATCAATATAATCCGTTTTTAATCTTTTCAGACTTTCTTCCACACTGCGCATCATGTTTTTGCGGTTATTGCCTGATGCATTTACATTGGTTTGGTTATCAAACAATGAATATTTTGTTGCGATAACAAAATGATCCCTATTGGTAGAAACAAATTCACCAATATATTTTTCACTTGTTCCTTCGGTATACCTGTTTGCCGTATCAATAAAATTGCCACCGGCATTGGCAAAGGCATTCATGATTGCGAAGCTGGTTTCTTTATCAGCTCCCCATCCCCATTCGGTTCCAAATCCCATTGTGCCTAAACAAAGTTCCGAGACTTTGAGGCCGCTTGGACCAAGTAATTTATATTTCATAATCATTAATTAAAATTAGTTTGTCAACTGATAATGAATGCCACACATTTCCTCAGAAAGACTCCAAATTTTTGAGAGATTTTCTTCTTTGTATGCATTGGCTTGTGCTTTAATCTCCTTCTTATCGTAATAATATCCACCCGATTTATTTGCGATATCAGTTGAGGTGGCTAACCATATTACGGTTTCTGCACCCTTTTTCGGTGTGCGTAACAACCATGCAAGTTGCTTAAAAATAAAACCAGTTATGCCTGTTGTGTTCTTGCCAAAGTTGGTGTTTACACCTCCTGGATGCATACAGTTTACTTTGATAGGTGTATGTTTTACCAAATTTGAAAGTTTAAAGGTAAACATGATATTGTACAATTTACTGTTTGCATATGCCAGCATCCCTCCATAATTTCCTTTTAAATTAATATTGTCAAGATTTAGTTTGGCAATCATCTGCGCCTGACTTGCAACATTTACGATCCGTGGGTCTGTCGATTTTTGAAGTGAAGAAAGTAAGGTATATGTGAGTACAAAAGCCGAAAAGTGATTGTTGGCTAAGGTTAATTCAAATCCATCTTCGCTTTGTTTTTCTTCTGCAATAAAAAGTCCGGCATTGTTGATGAGTACATCAATAACAGGATATTTATCAGCTATCTGTTTACCGATATTTTTTGTTTGGTTGATAACGGATAAATCAGCCAAATACAAATCATATGAAAAATCTGTTACTGATTCTTTGATTTTTTTAATGGCAATTTCGCTGCGACTCAGGTTCCTGCACACCATCACAATATGGTATCCTTTTGTTGCAAGTGCTTTTGTTGTTTCGTATCCGATGCCTGAGTTTGCTCCGGTTATGACAGCAATTTTTCGTACATTCATTATTTAATAACTTTTTTAATTGCAGCTTCGAGTGTAGGGTAATCAACAAATCCTCTGGCAATTAAATAATATTTACCTCTGTATTTCATAATTACACTGGGGTATCCATTCACTCCATAGTTGGTTGCTGTTTGGTAGCTCATCTGCGCTTCCTTTTTAATTTCATCAGAATACATTCGTTTAATAAATTCCCTCTCGTTGATCTGGTATTTCTTTAATATTTGGATGTATACATTGGTGTCGCGCATATCTTTCCCATAGTAAAAAAAAGCCTTTTGCATATCTGCAGCAAAGCTATTTGCTTCTTCATAGTTGTATTTCTTGAATGTTTCGAGTGCTTGGGTTGGTATGGAACTGGTTAGCCAAAGTTCTCGATTCTTTAGTTTTTCAATAAATGCATTACCGTACTTGATGTGAGCCATATTTTCAACTTTCGCATATGAAGATTCCAAATAGGTAGCCAAGTCATTTCTAATATATCCCTCCCGATCGCCAATTACCATGCCGCCACTAATAATTTCATAATCAAATTCATCATTGTGATTATTTTTAAAGGAGTCAAGGATATGACTGAATCCATAACACCAACCACACATAGGGTCGTAGATATAAATTAACGTAGCTTTCTCTCCATCCGGTTTTTTAAGTCCCGTAAGCATAAGAATTGCTGCGATAAAAAAGAATATCCTGCCCATTTATGATTATCCGGTAAATGATATTTTGCGGTGGCTTCCGTCACAAAATGGTTTTTTGGACGATGCCCCACATCTGCATAACGCAGTTTTGTTCGTTAATGTTGTTGTTTGGCCATTACCATCTACCAAATTACAATTTCCATTTATAATAAGTGGACCATTCTCAGACACCATAATAGTAAATTCAGCCTCAGTTGTTGCTTGAGGGATTTCAGACGAATTGTATTGGTAGCTTAATGCGCCACTAGGGCATTTAGATATTTGTTCAATAATTGCTTCACTTTTGGCGTTATCGGGTTTAATCCAAGGGCGCTCTTTGGGATTAAAAACTGCTGATAGTCCTTTCCAACAATTGGCAGAATGTGAACAGACGCCACTTCTCCATATTATGGTGATTTCCCCGTTGGTATATTTTCTGCTTACGTCCGCCATTTATTTATACATTAAGTTAGTTTATATAGTAAAATTGCCAATCAAATGTAGTAATAGTATTCTATGTTTAAAATAAAGTTTTTGTAATTGTTGGTATCAGGATTTATAGAAAAGCCACTTGGCTATTTCCTTGTAACTTGCCTTTTTGCCATACATTAATATTCCTGTTCGGTAAATTTTTGCAGCAATTGCTACAATGAAAACAATTCCGGCCAAAAGCAAGGCGCCAGAAAGGAACAGTTGCCATAACGGAACACCAAATGGAATCCGACACATCATGATGATAGGGGAGGTGAGTGGGAATAAGGAAAGCCATACAGCTGTTGTTCCTGACGGATTTGAAAGGATGATATTTTGTGCCAAGACCATTGATAAAATGAGGGGAATGGTTACCGGAAGTATGAATTGCTGAGTGTCTGTTTCATTGTCAACCGCAGAACCAACTGCAGCAAAAATTGCAGCATAAAGGAGGTATCCACCTATAAAATAAAAAATGAAAGATAGCAAAAGCGGTAAGTAATTAAATTGACTTATACCTTGTAAAAAATCAGAACCCGGATTTTTTGCAGAAGAAATGTCTGTCACATTCTCGATAGTTGATGGCATAAGTTCTGATAAGATGCCTGATATGCTAGTGCCTAATATCACGATGAGTACTATCCAAATGAGCAACTGAGTCATACCCACCATAACAATCCCGATGATTTTGCCCATCATCAATTCAAATGGTTTTACACTGGATATTAATACCTCAACTATGCGATTGGATTTTTCTTCAATAACACCCCGCATAACTTGTACACCATACATGAATATAAAGAAGTAGATTAAAAGACTCCCGGCAAATGCCAATGCAGCAGGTGCCAAAGCCTCTGTTTCTTTAGGTCCATCAACGGTTAGTTGAATGGTGCTAATTTTTGCTTTTGTTTGGTTGAGATCGTCAATAATTTGTTGGTCGATTTTAAGCAGTTTTAATTTTTCTGCTTTTTGAATTTTCTCAATTTTTTCTTCCAATGCGTTGATAAATGTTATACCGGCTCCCGACTCACTGATAAAGCGAAATACAGGTTTCTCATCATGATAACTAATTGATAGCAATCCATAGTACTGATTGTTAGCAGCTAAACTTAACCCGGAAGTGTCAGTTGTTTTAGTGTATTCAAATTGAATAAGCTTGTCGTTCTCCAGCAAGTTCCAAAATTGTTCGTATGGGTCGCTTACCAAAACTGTTTTTTTCGACTCACCTATATTTTTATTCAGGTTGATATAAATGATGATGCCATAAAGTAAGGTAATAAGCAGGGGCGTTAATATTGTCATTAATATAAATGACTTTTTTCTAACCCTAACCAGGTATTCTCGTTCGCAAATCAAAAATATACGTTGTAGCATTATTCAATTCCTTTTTCTATAAAGTCAAATGTTTGTTCAGCAGAAAGTCGTTTTCCAACAATCGTTTTATCACTGTTTAGCAAGTATATTACAGGCGTGCTGCTGATGTCAAAATATTTGTGGTAATTGCTTTCTTTATACGGGTCATGTACGTTAATCCAGGGTAATTTATTGTCTGCAATATATTTTCTCCATCCCGGATAATCGCCTGTTGAGCCAACTGCATAAACTTCTACTTTTTTCAACGCTTTTACTCCGTTGTTCTTGTTGAGTTCATTGTACTTGGCTAATATCTTAGGGAGTTCCTCTTTGCAATGCCCACAATTAGGGTCCCAAAATACCAATACGGTATATTGTGCTTTGATGTCATAAAGTGCATGGTACTTCTTCATGCCACTGTCAGGAAGATTTAAGTTTATCGGGCGCACGCCAACAAGTGTATACCTAAGCTGATCGGCTCTGGCAGTAATTCTTACCCGTGTAGCTTCATCAACCCATGGCGAAAGTTCCTTGTTGCTGTAATACCGGTCTACCATTTTCACAAATACAGCATCCATACCCATGAACTTTGATGTTTCATAATGATTGGTGATCCAAAATATCAACCACTTAGCATTTTCTGGAGCACCTTTTGCACGGTCGCAAATATCAAATGCTGCTTGTGCTATTGAATCGGGAATTTGAGGAATCATTTTAGTAATGTATTGTTCAATACGTGAGTGAAACACCGGTGTGTGACTTAAGCGGTCATCTTTAAAATCAATATTGTTCAAATAAGCATTACGGTAGTAATAAAACTGCCACAGGGAGTCTTTAGCTCCATTTGGAAGCAACGGAGCTTCAGGTACATCGATGTTTTGCATCATGGTGAATATTTTGGAAATGAGCATTCCGGGATGTTCTTTAAGCATTTTTACCCGATACTCATTAATTTGAGCATCAATCTTATTTAAGGAGTCCATAAGCATTTTAGCTTCATCTGTTCGGCCATTTTCTTTAGCTTGTTTATGCTTATTCTCCAAATCAATTGCAATGCGGCCTTTTTCGGTACTAAATTTTGAGTAGGCAAAAAACACTTCGTTTTCGGGAGAGTTTTTTACTTTCATATTCGGGATGTATTTTCCTGAATCGGTTTCCAGAATGAATTCTTGCTCT